>JAYTFP010000017.1:0-41800 GCA_043734285.1 Acidimicrobiaceae bacterium | reverse complement strand
TTCGAGGATGAGCCGATCTCGGCGGACACCCGTGACCGCGTTCTGCGGAACGTCGCAACTGGGCTACGGGCAGAGAAGATCGAGGTCGAGGTCGAGCCGGGTCGCTAGGTTTTGGGTACAGACTGACGGGTCCCCGACTTCACGCTACGAGCCGCCAGAGGTTGGTAGGGGATCGTGCAAATCTCCCACCGACGCGAACCCCCACTCCGAGAGTTCATCTCTCGATCACGGAAGGTGCGGAGACATTCTCGGCGACACCAGCGATGCTTCGCAGATGCCTTCGGCCGGTCCAAACGACGACGGGCCCGTGTCCTACCAACCCTGGCCTCCGACGATCCGCTCACGCCTTCGACGTTGGCTACGCAGGCGCAGGATTCGCCGGCAGGCTCGGAAACTGCGCCGATCCTTATGAACCGATGCTCCTCAGGCTCATGTTCGAACCGAGCGACCATGGACCGGCCGGTCGACACGCCGACGACGAGCGCATCGGTATCAGGAATGTATCAATCTGCTGCTTACCGGCTCGTCCCACGGCGTACCCCGGCGTCGAGCGGAGGCCTCGAAACCCCTGAAAACATGGGACTCTTCGACATCCGTCACCCCCAGCTGCACCCCCTTCGCCAGCCCTACGGATCAGAAGGTTGGGGATTCAAGTTCCTCCGAGCGCACCGTACGAAGCCCCCGCTGCGGCGGGGGTTTCGTCGTTTTCGGGGACATGCTGCACGTCGAAAGCTCCAGACTGGGAGCATGGCCGCCACCAGGAGTCGCGTGAGGTTGCGCCTCTACCCGGGCCGCGCAGCGCCGAAGCGATGACCGGTCACACTCGGACCTCGGCGGGCGCGGTGCTGTCGATCTTGCTGCTGGTGACCTTGTGCACGGGGTGCAACGTCAACAAGTGGGGCCATGAGGCACACGTTGGGGAAGCGTACGCAAGCAGGCTGAACGTCATGTTCGGCGCGTCGTTCGGCAGCACCGTCCGTAAGAACTTCCGACCCACCGACTGCATGGACGCCGTGGTCATGGCGAACGGCTGGGAGATCGTGCGACAGAAGGTGTGTGGCAAGGGCCTGTTCCTCGGATCGAACTGGCCCGTCGGCTACCAAGCGCACGGTTGGAATCGGGGCATCTACAACATCTGCGTCGATGTCGTCCCGGTGCACCACGCGGCGAGTCGCACGAAACCCCTGGACTGCAAAGCCCTGATCGTCCCGTTCGACCAGCATGACAACTGGGGCGTCGACAGCTTCACGATCGAAGGGACCGCCGTGTCGTTCACCGGTTGGTACAGCTGGCCGGGCGACTTCTACTCGCTCTCCACTGACCTTCCGCAGACAACGCCGACGCAGGTCTATCCCCTCATCGACGGGCAAGGAGTTGAGGGCGACGGGCACTACGTGGATCGCCCCGACCTGAGGGATCGATACGGGCCGGCCGCTGGCGGGGTGACATTTCAGACAACCGTCGCGCCCGGCCACCACCAACTCTGCTGGGGGCACGTCCGAGTACGCGGCTCCCGATCTTGTTCACTGGCACGAGGGCCCGATACGGGTGTTCGAGGCGACTTGTCGACCCTTCGACGTCGGGTGACGCGTTGGTACGCTGAGCTCTCCCGTTCTCTTGCCTACCGAACGTATGTTCGATAGATTGATCTCATGGCGAGCCGCGCTGACGAGATCATCCGAGGGGAGATCGAGCGGCTCAACGCGTTGGCCGACGCGGCAGAGGCGGTGCCCGCTGCTCTGACGAATGCGCTCGACTCGTGGCGGGCCGACAGCGTTCGCTCACCCGAGCGCGTCGATCTCGCCCGGCAGTTGGCGCTCGCGACCGCTCGAGCACATCACGCGGTGACCGCCGCCGCGATGTCGGCTGCTGGTGCGGTCGAGCAGCTCCGGGTCCACCGCGCTGACGCAGAACGAACCTCGCGGGTGTGGCTGGCACGTCACGTCGGCGTGTCGCACCGCGAGGCCGGCGCGTGGTGCCGCGGCGCGCAGACCCTGGAGCGATTCCCGAGCGTCGAGGAGACCCTCACCATCGGCGAGATCGCCCCGGGCCATGTCGACGCATTGGCTGGGATCATCCCCGCTCGCATGGTCGGCGCCGAACTCGCGAGCGCGATCGAGCTGCTCGAAGAGTTGATGCCGACGCTGTTGCGCACCGCTCGGTCGACCACGGTCGATGAGTTCGAGCGATTCTGCAACCACGTGCGGGCTCGCCTCGATCAGGACGGCGCGCCCGATCGCAGCGGTGAGCCCTCGCGCGTCTGGCTGTCGAAGTTGTTCAACGGCCGGCACGCGCTGACGGGCGACTTGTCCGCCGACGACGGCGTGCTGTTCCGTACCTTTCTCGATGAGCGCGAGGCCTGCCGGCGAGCCGCAGCGAGGAACGCCGGCGAGTCAGCCGCGCCCTCCAATGACCCGTTACCCCGTCGCTTGGCGTCCGAGCTCGCGGCCGAAGCGCTCATGTCGTTGCTTCGCGATGGTGCCGCCTCGACAAAGCCCGGTCGAGTCGGTTTGTTCCTGCACATCGACCTCGACGACCTCAACGGGCGCGTGCCCGACACCGCACACACCGAATCGAACCTCGACCTCACCGACGACACCCTCTGGAAGCTGATGGTCGACGGCGATGTCACCCCGATCTTCACCACTGACGGCCAGCCGCTGTCGTTCGGTCGTACACGGCGCCTCGCACCGCCGATCCTGCGACGGTTCCTCGCCCATCGCGATCGCCACTGTCGATTCGCCTGGTGCGACGCCCCACCAGTGTGGTCGCAGTCGCACCACATCCAGTTCTGGGACGACGGCGGGCTCACCGATGCCGACAACAACGCGCTCGAGTGCACCTTCCATCATCACGAGATCCACGATCACGGCTGGACGATGAGCGGCACACCACCCGACGTCACGATCACGCGACCCGATGGCACGCCGCACACCGACGACCAGCAATGGCGCGGTCGCGAACGCGAGCGTCGACGAGCCGATGTTCGACACATCGTCGCCCGACTCGAGCGCGAGAAGCGCCGACTTGCCCTCGTCGCCTGACCCTCAGGAGACGAGCACCTCGAGTGCGGACAGCACGACTTCGGCCTTGCGGAAGTCGGACAGCACGAAGAGGTAACGGCCCGGCTTCAGGTCGACGAAGCCGAAGCCCCGCGCCTTCGCATCGGCGGACACCGCCCCCGTCATCGTGACCTTGCGGAACAGCAATGCTCTCGAGCCCTTGTCGTCGTGAGCCGTCGCCGGATCGGTGCTCGTCTTGGCGATCTGCTCAGCGGTTTCGTGTACGTCGTCGTTGATCCTGCCGACCATGACGATCGGCATGAAGGATCCGTGGTTGTCGAACGTGATGGCCAACGGTCCCGCGCTCAGCGTCGCGGGAACCCCGTCGAGCAGCGTGTCGGTCCCACTCAACGCCAGCGCACGAAAGCCGCAGTGCGCCTTCATCCACGAGACGAGCGACGTCGCCGCATCGACGAAGCCGGAACCGGCGCCCCACGACACACCATGCGTCTGCTGAAGGGTGTTCTGCGCAACGGTCGAGGCGGCGGATGCGATGTCGGCCGGAGCTGACTTCACTGCCGCGCTCAACTTGTCGCCGGCTTTCGCCAGATCATCCGGCGCCAACTCCTCCATCGCCATCAGGTGCGCATAGCCGCCCGACGCCGACACCAGCGCATCGCAGAACTTGAGCGCGGCGTCCCCGGACGCGGGCGTCGCGCTCGACGGGATCGTCGCCGGGACCGCGGCGGCATCGGCGGCCGCCGCTTGGCCGCCGCATGACGACAACGCCATTGCCGAGACCAGCAACACGGCAGAAAGTGACCGCCGAAGTCGCGGCGTGCGCGACCTCACAGTTGTAGTGCGCGGTTCGATACGAACCGCGGTGAAATAACCAGACACTTCGAGACTCCCCATGGCAGCGGTGACAACCGGCTGCCCGAGTGCTGGGGGTTCTACCGACTCGGGGAGAGGATACCGTGCGGACCCTGAACACCGTAAACCGACCATCTGGCGCTTCGTCGACGGCTCGCCGATCGCCGGCCCCTGGCTCGGCTGTCAGCGGCAGGGCTCGGGAATGACCTTCGCTCCTTGCGTGCTCACCTCGCAGTAGGTGCGCTTCGAAACGAGCCACTTCCCCCCGACGCGCACCGCGGCACCGGGGAGGTGGTCGAGCACCGGCGTCCCATCGAGCAAGAGCGTGTAGGTGACGTTCGCGTGCGTCGCATCGACGACGCTGATGCCGTCGATGCGCACGACGATCCGCTCCGCCACCGCTCTGGTGGCCGCGTACGAGTCGAGAAACGACGAGCGCAACAACGAAGAGTCCTCGAGGGCCCCGAGCTTCTGCTCGATGTCGCTGACCGCACCACCGAACAGCGTCGAGAACGCGGTCGTGATGGCGGCGGTCGTCGCCGCGTCAGCGGTGGCCGCGACCGTCGTCGACGTCGCAGTCGTCGTCACCGTCGCCGATGCGGCGGCTGAGCGATCGGTCGCCGAGGTCGCGCATGACAGGGTCGCCTGCACCGCGGTGTGATCCGACGGGAACACCAGCCCCTTCGGCCCGTTCACCGCACCGACCGAATTGAACAGACCGGTCGGTCGCACGGTGTGGCACGCCCGCGAACCGCCGACGTAGACGAAGTCGATCCGCTCGTTCTGCCGTGAGGCCGGATTCGTCAGGTCGGTGAGATCGGTGTCGACCCGCCCGGAGGTGCACTGTTCACCCGTCACCGCATTGCACTCGGTGTTGCCCGCAGACAGGTGCGTGTCGACGAGACCGGCGTCGCGCAGCACCCGATTGGTCGGCTCGTCGACCTTCGCGTTGAGGTCGCCCGCGACGACGAGCACGGCGTGAGGATCGGCGAGCTCCTTCGACAACGCCGCAACCTCGCGCGCCTGGCAAGCGTTCAGCATGTCGTCGGGATGGCACGGAGCAGGACACGTGGTCGAGTCGCACGGCCGGTCGTCGCTGCCGCTCGCGAGATGTGTGGTGATCACGTCGACGAGACCGACCGCGGTCGCGACGCGTACGTACAGCACCGTGCGCAACGGCCCCGCGAGGCGCACGCGTTTCGAGCCCAGCACCTTGCCGGTGGTCAGCACGATCTCGCGGTCGAGTCCCGCGTCGCCGTCGCTGACCAGGTGGTAGCGACCCGAGCAGGCGGTCGGCAGGGCCGTGCGCAACGCCGCGGTGATGTCGCCGTTCGTCTCCTGCATCCCGACGATGTCGGGGCAACCGGCGTCGGCCAGCTGGCGGACGAACAACTCGACCCGAGCGACGAGTTCGCAGCGGTGCGTCTCAGGCTCGCAATCGATGCCGTGGAGGATGTTCTGGCTGACGATGCGGACCGTCGCCCCACTGGTCGCGTTCGACGCCTTCGTCGACGTGTTCGAACACGCCGAGAGGCTCCCCACGACGAACGTGGCCGCCACCGCGAGGGCGAACCCCCTCCTCGCACCCATCAGGCGTCACCCTACAGTCGCGTCATCCATCCGCCGATGCTCACACCGCCATCGCCGCGGGCTCACACCTTCCTCACATGTCGGGGCGATAACTAGTGCAGCAGCTGGAGACGCCGGTTGTGTCACGAAAGGACAGTCAGATGAACCTCCGCACCACCCGCATCTTCGCCACGATCGGCATCGCCGCCACCGCCCTCGGTGTCTGCACACTCCCAGCATCGGCCTCGGTCGATCGACGACCCCCGGCACGGGTCGCCCGCGGGCTCACCGCCCAGAAGCGCCTCTGCGACTTCGAGATCGACAAGCGCATCTTCAGCCTCGGCCTCGCCCGCATCCGGGTCGGCCAGGTGCACCACCTGACCGCTGCCCAGGTCGACACCGAGCGCGCCGGCATCGATTCGGTCATCTCGAACCTCAACACGGTCAACCGGCCCGCGATCAACAACGCGACGACCCGGCCGGCGCTCAACATGGCCTGCCTGGCCGTCTACCTCGACAACCGGGTCTACGCCGTGGTCATCCCGCAGCTGTTCCTCACCGTCCGCGCCGACCAGCTCGGCGACCTCGGTGACACGCTGAGCGCCAACATCGCCACGGCGAAGGCCGCAGGCAAGGACACCACGGCCGCCGAGGCGCTCGCTGCCGACGCGAAGACCCATCTCGATGCGGCGATCACCGCCGTGTCGGCCGTGACCCCGGCGCAGTACAACGCGGATCACGCCGCCGTGAACGCGATCTTCGAGCAGGTCAAGACCGACCTGGTCGCAGCGCACGATCTCGGTGTGCAGGCGAGCGACGCACTCGCAGCGCTCTGACCGACGCCGAACGAATCACGCACACGACGGGGCCCGGGGTGACCTGGGCCCCGTCCGCGCGTGCAACAGTGACGACGTGATCCAACCGATCCGCTCCGACCGCGACTGGGCGTTCGACATGACGGCCCGGCAACTGTGGAACGACATCACCGCCACCGACCGCTATGCCGACTGGTGGCCGTGGTTGCAACAGTTCGACCGAGGCGACGGCTTCGTCTCCGGCGCGACATGGCGGTGTGAAGTGTCGCCACCCCTCCCCTACGTCGTCCGATTCACCGTGCACCTCGAGGAGGTCACCCCGCTGAAGGCAGTGACGGCGCGGGTCACGGGTGATGTCGAAGGATCGGCCCGCCTCGTGATCGACCCGACGTCGCGACGAACCTGTCACGCCCGCCTGATCTCCGATCTCGCTCCGAAGGACCGTTGGTTGCGCGTCGCCGGGCTGTTCGCGCGGCCCGTTGTCCGCTGGGGACACGACTGGGTCCTCGACCGTGGACGCGAGCAGTTCATCGAGCACAACGACTCGTGACAACATTGCGCCCAACGCGAGGAGAGACCAGATGATCTATTTCGGCACCTGTGTCGGCCCCGACGACGATTACGACCGCCTCGCAGGCCCGTCGATCCAGGCCATCTGCTCCTCGCCCAGTGCGGTGCTCACCCGCCGGGGCGCGCCTTCCATCGCTGTCGCATACAACGAGATGATCGACGAGGCACTCGCCGATCCCGACGCGACCGCGCTGGTCCTCGTGCACGACGACGTGCTGATCGAGGACCGCAACTTCGTCGCCCGCGTCGAGCGACTGCTCCGCGACCCCGACATCGGGGTCGTCGGGGTCGTCGGCGCGCAGAACCTGCGGAACATGAAGTACTGGGAAGGCCACCCGCGGGTCGGGCGCATCTGGGACAGCGGCGGCTACCAGCACTTCGGTCAGATGCGCGGCGAGGCCGACGCCGTCGACGGGCTCTTGATGGTGCTGAGCCGGGCCGCGATGGAGAGCGTCCGCTTCGACGAGGAGCTGATCACCGGATTCCACGGCTACGACGCCGACTACTGCCTCAGTTGTCGGCGTGCGGGCCTCCGCGTGGTCGTCGAGCCGTTCTGGCTGTTCCACGAATCGGCCGGCGACGGCGTGAAGCCCGAGTTCGACGAGGTCGAACGCCGATTCGAGGCGAAGTGGAAGTCGGTCCTGCGCGGTCCGCGGCTCGTCGAGCGGTCACCCCGGGTCAAGGCGCTGGTCGAGCGCCGCGAACGGGTCGCCAAGGCGTTCGAGCCCGGGTTCTTCGAGCTCCGACGTCTCGTCCGTAATGCCACCGGCCGCCTCTCGTCAGGCGCCGACGCGTCACCCGAGAGCGCCGCCGCGATCTCGATCGACGTGTCGGCGCCCGCCCCCGACGCGTGCCCGGCGTGCGGCGCGACGACCCTGCGCGACCGTCGTCCCACGTTGCCGATCGTCGACTGCGAGTCGTGCGGCCACGGGTGCACCTGGCCTCCTCCTGCTGCTGACATCGCCTCGGAGGACATCTTCGTCAGCGGCTACGCCGACTCGCGCGAGACATTGCGCTCACGCTGGCTCGCCGAGGCGCGTCTGCGCGTCGACTGGATGAAGACGTGGAAGCCTGAAGGTCTCGTGCTCGAGGTGGGCGCCGCAACGGGAGAGTTCGTGAGCGTGGCCAGCGACGAGGGCTACGAGGCCTACGGCGCAGAGCCCAGCGAATGGGCCGCCGCCGCCGCACGCGACCACGGGGCCGAGGTGCTCACCGGCACGCTCGACGATTGGCAGGAAGAGTTCAGCGGCTTCACGCTCGATGTGATCACGATGTTCCACTGCCTCGAGCACGTCGACGATCCCGTCGCAGTCCTCGCACAGTGCCGATCACTGCTCGACGACAACGGATGCCTGCTGATCGAAGTGCCCAACTACGGCTGCCGCGCCGCCGAGATCCCCGATCTCGACTGGATCGGATGGAGCTTCGAGTTCCACGTCTCGCACTTCACAGCAGAATCGATCCACCACCTGCTCGAGGCGGCGGGTCTCGAGCCGCTCGATGTGCTGGAGTTCTCGGGCCGGCCCTACATGAAGCTCGCGAACTGGGAACACCAGCGCGCCCAGGACCGACAACGCGGCTTCACCTCGCCGGATCCCCATCTGCTGCGCGTGGTCGCCCGCCCACAGCCACGCTGATTCAGCGACCGCGGCGGAATCGACCGAGGAGACCGCCCGCTCGTGGTTCGTTGACCACGAGGTCGACGACCTCGCCCGCGGGCTCGTCGAGTACCACGACGTCCTCGACCACCTCATCGACCACGTCATCGGGATCACCGGGGGTTGCCGGCTCACTCACGGCGAGAGGAGCGAGGGGCAGGTTCAGATTCGCCACGTCGCGCTGGCGGGCGTGCTCGGCATGCAGTTGCAACTCGGGGCCTTCGGTCGTGTAGATCCACAGAATCGCCTGACGCAGGTCGCTCGCGTAGTCGAACGCCTTCGACGCGCGGGGCTGGTAGGCGTCCCACGCCTTCGCCACACGCTCGTCGCGGCTCAGCAGCGCCGCGGTCACGGCGTGTGTCCAGAAGCCGGAGGGGAACACGATGTGGGACTCCCAGTAGCCCCGGTCGGCGATCAGACGGATCACCAGGCCGTCGCCATTCTTGAACCGCGCCTCGGCGGCCATCGTGCTCTTGCCGGATTGTTCGATCTGCTCGAAGCCGTGGTGCGCCAGCCACTCCTCCACGTCGGTGATGCCCTGGGGCACATGGAACGGAAAGGCGGAACTCACCATGCCATCTCACCACATCGGCGTGGGCGCTGTGTCACGGTGCCGTGAACGGCATGAGCGCGCCGACCGGCACCTGGCCGAGCCGACCTGCCTGGAAGTCGTCGATCGCCGTGACCAACTCGGCTCGCGTGTTCATCACGAAGGGACCGTGCGCCGCGACCGGCTCGCCGATCGGTGCGCCGCCGAGCACGAGCAACTCGAGACTCGGGCTCGGCGAGCCCTGCTCGGCCGCAGCCGAGATCGTCAGATGATCACCGTCCACGAGGACCGCCAGCTGGCCGTCTGCGATCAACGTCTCCGCGGCGCCGACACTGCCACGCCCGGACATGACGTAGACCAGCGCGTTGAAGTCGCGTCGCCAGGGGAGTTCGACTCGGGCGCCTGCAGCGAGCGTGACATGCAGCATCGCGATCGGTGTGCGGGTCGAACCGGGGCCGCGATGACCGGCGAGGTCGCCGGCGATGATCCTGATCAGGGCACCGCCGTCAGTCGACGACAGCATGGCCACGTCGCTCGCCTCGAGGCCCTGGTACGCGGGCGAGATCATCTTCTGGCTCGACGGCAGGTTCACCCACAGCTGGATGCCGTGGAATGTCCCGCCGCTGCGCACCAGCGCCTCCGGTGGTGTCTCGATGTGCAGGATACCGCCGCCGGCGGTCATCCACTGCGTCGCGCCGTCACGGATGAGCCCGCCGCCACCGTTCGAGTCCTGGTGCTGCATCGCCCCGTCGATCATGTAGGTGACCGTCTCGAAGCCGCGGTGCGGATGCCATGAGGTGCCCCGCGGCTCACCCGGCGCGTACTCGACCGATCCCATCTGATCCATGTGGATGAACGGGTCGAGCACGGAATGGGGCACGCCGGCAAACGCTCGGCGCACCGGGAACCCCTCGCCCTCGAAACCGGCGGGTGCGGACGTGAGCGATGCGACCGAGCGCGACCGTGACGTGGGGTCGATCGCGGCGCGGCGCGGAAGGGTCAGCGTGTCGGCGGTGACTGAAGGCATGTCGTGCTCCTGTCCAGGCGTGTCATCGCCTCAACAACCCGACGGATGCGCTCAGTCTTCCCGACGACGTCGACCGAGCAGCAGCAGGGCGCCGAAGGCGATGAGCGCCACGCCGATCGCGATGTATGGCCGAACCGTCGCACCGGTGTTGGCGAGCGGCCGGTTGACGTTGTTGCCCAGCACGTTCGTCGGCGTCGTGTTGCTGCCCACCTGGCTGGCCCCACGCTCGACGTCGGTGCCGAGCACGCTGCTCGGGACGCTGGTCGAGGTCGTCGAGCTGGCGGCCACGGTGGTCGTCGTGGAGCTGGTGGTCGTACTCGTGCTCGTCGTCGTCCCGTCGGGGTGAGTGGTCGTGGTCGCAGATGTGGTCGTCGTCTGCTCAGGAACGCTCGTCGAGGTGGTCGACGTGGTCGACGTTGTCGACGTGGACGTTGTGGACGTGGACGTGGTGGACGACGGGGTCGAGCTGGACGGAGTCGAACTCGACGGGGTCGACGACGAGGTGGTCGACGACGAGGTGGTCGACGAGCCACCACCGCCGCCTCTGCGGACGATCAGACGACCGCAACGGGCCGAACGCGGCTTGCCGTTGTGACCCGTGCCGGTCTCGAGGATGCGGTACTGGCCGAGACGGATCGTCGACGAGAGCGTGAAGGTGACGCTGCCGCTCGACGGGTAGGCACCGGTGTAGACGACGATCGACGGGCCGGGGCGCACGGGCACCAGCACGACGGTGATCGGCTTCGAGTGGTCGAAATCGCCCTGCAGCGTCCACGTGACCGTCTCGCCTCGGTGCGCACGAACGGTCAATCGGTCGTGGCAGGCGACGTTCTCGGCCCGCACGACGAGCGTGATGGTGGAGGGGTCGGGGCACTGCGACGAGGTCACACTCACCTGATAGGTGCCCGGCGTGAGACTCGCCGGGATGGTGATCGAGGTGCTGAAGAAGCCGCTCGCGTTGACAACGGTCGTGCCGAGCACGATCGGCGGGCCGCCGAGGGTCGAGATGCGAATGGTGACCGTGTCACCGGGCGAACCGATACCGGTGATGGTGACGACCTGGCCCGGGAACGCCTGCGGGACGCTGATCGCGAGATCGTGCGGGGTGTAGTCGTGGCAGTCGGAGCCGCCACCGGTCTGCACCGTGGTCGTCGGGTGACTCGTCGTGGGATGGCTGGTCGACGGCTCAGTGGTCGACGACGCGTGTGTGGTCGTGGTGACTTGTGCGGTCGTCGCGGGAGCACTCGACGACGGATGGCTGCTCGACGGCGCACTCGAGGAAGGCGCGCTGGAGGAGGGATGGCTCGACGAGGGGGCACTCGACGACGAGCCGTGACCGTTGTCGCCGCCCGACACCGCAGCGCCGGCGAACGTGCCGGAGGACAGGAGTGGACCGAGCATCAGGCCGAACGCGACCAGACACAGACCCACCAGCGAACGAAGAACCCTTGAAACCTTCATGTACCCATCCATCGCGACGAGGCCCAGAAACCCGAAGCGTCAAATCTTCTGGACCGTCCATGTTCCCTGTTTTGGGCGGCGGCGTCCAGTCGGAAAGTGACGCCGTGCACTGTCACAGACTATTGCGCCACCACATCGAACACCGTGACGCCCTGATCCGTCACGTTCGCGGTGACATGACCTCCGTCCACCTCGATACCCCGTCCGGGCACGATCTCACTCCTCGAGGCCGTCAGGTCGAGGTGGATGGGGCCCTCGTGGAGCAACGGTTGGCCGATGATCGCGAGCCGGTAGTGATCGCCCGTGTCGACATTGCCCTCGAGATGGAACACCACGCGTCGTGTCTGGCCCGGCGCCACGTCGATGCGCACGATGTAGCGCCACCACCGTCCGTCGAAGACAGGACTCACCTGCGCTTCAGCGCCGTCGACGGTGACGCCGGTCAATTCGAACGGGCTGATCAGTGCGAGGTCCGTGACGTTCGTGCCCAGGGGCCGCGCCTGCTCGTTGCCGACCACATACGTCGGCAGACCCGGCGGGAGTTGGTCCGCCTTCAACTCGACCGACGCCGTCGCCTGCACTTCGCCGCTCCCCGGATCCCAACGCACCTGATACGTCGACGACCGGTGCAGGAACGCATCGAGCTTGTTCGGATTGCCGTTTCGCGAGATGACCCCGAGCAGGTCGCCGCTGTCGCCGAAGGGCACGCCCGCGTCGAGACCGAGGCGACCGAGCAACGCGTGATCGTCGCCGTGCAACGAGACGAATCTCAGTCGACCGTGGCGCGCGACGTCGCCGAACAGGTCGGCGAAGTTCTTCGGCCCCGGCAGCCGCACCTTGGTGAACGCGTCGAAGGTGTTGCGGATCAACCCCGTCAACGAGTCGTCGGCCTCGTGTTGGGTCGCGAACGCAGTGAACTGGCCCTGCGTCAGGAACTGCACCGCCCCGTCGGCGCGCAGTACGCGGTCGAGCCCCGGCACCTGCATCGGCCCGGTGACTCGCAACATCGCGGCCAACGTGTACGGGTCGGCGTAGAGCACCCCGTCGACCGGCTTGGTCGGATTGGCTCGTTGGTAGAGGTCGGCGGCGAGACGAGCGTCCATCTGGAAGTCGGGGGAGCCGCCCCAGTTCTGCGGATAGCGGCCCGGCTGGGGCGAGATCAGGCTCGGGTCGAACCCCTTCGGGTCGAGCGCCAACTCCTGATCGCTCGCCCGCCGGCTGATCTCGAGCGGAGTGCCGACGTGCACGAGTGACAGGTGTCCATGGTCGACCGACAGCTCGCACCAGTTGCCGATGTGGCCGCCGATGTCACGCGCCTCCGCCGGGTCCCCGAAGAGCACCAGGTAGCGGCGCGCACCGCCCGAGCCGAGCAGGGCGGGGCCGTTCGTGATCCCGAACTTCGCCAGCGTCGCCTCGCGCTGCAACTGACCGACCCGCGAGCGAAACTCGTCGAACTGATCGGACAGCAGCCCCACGAGCCAGGGTGACTCGAGGTGCGACACCGAGGCCATCGCGCGATCGAGGTGCTTCGACGCGTCGAGCACGGGGGCCGCGAGGCGGCTCAGCACCGCGAGGTCGATTCCCCCGTCGTGGCTGCTCAACTGGTTGTAGTCGACCTCAGAGGCGGTTCGCTTGCCGGCGAGCGTGAGGTCACGACCGGCCTCACTGACGGCGGAGACCAGGTGCATGTTCTGGCTGACGAACGGCACGAACTTCGCCGGCGTCGTCCACCAGGCATCGAGCGTGCCCGAGGCGCTTTCGAAGTGGTGCGACGCCACCTCGAAGTCGACCGCCGCGGCAGGCGTGCGACCGTCGTGGACGGCCGCCACCCCCTCCTTGGTGCGACTCACCGCATCCTCGAGCGACTTGGCGGAGAGCAGCGCGCCCAGGGCGGCGAGGACGGTCGCTGCCACGACGAACACGATCAGGAGGACGATCGCGCGTCGCCAATTCTTCCGGGCGGCGGATCCGGTGTTGCGATATCCCGACCGCACCACGCAGAAGACCGCGGCGCCCCCGAGCAGCGTCGTCGAGCCCGTGAACCAGTCGAGTGTGAGGTGCAGGCTCCCGAAGACGATCAGCGCGCCGAGCAACGAGCCGATCACTCGGTTCCGGCTGTCGGCCGCGACCATGTACGCCGACACGATGAACGCCACGGCGGCGACCAGCATCGGCAGTCCCAACGACCCGGCGACGCAGAGCGCGGTGCCCACCACGAGGCTCCACCGACGAGCTCGCGATGCCGCGACGGTGACGCCGACCGCGAGGATCACGCGGTAGACGAGATCGAGTGTTGTGTACCCGGTCGGCGCGGCATCCGCCAGCGCAGCCGCAACAGCCGCGAGCGTGACCACCACCGCCAGGGCGAGGTTCTGTTGCGGCGTGACGTGGCTGCGCCGACGCTTCACCGAACGGCGCGCCGGCGCCTCGACGGTCTCGGTCATCACCCCTCTCCCGTCGGGCCCGGGCCACGATCCGTGAGGAACGGCAGCGATCGGCGACAGGCGGCGACGACCTTCGGATCGATCTCGGCGATCAGTACCGACTCGGCCGCTGCGGCCTGGGCCACCACCGCGCCGAACGGATCGACCACTGCGCTCGCGCCGGGGTAGGACACTCCCCCGCCCTCACCGACGCGGTTCACGCCGATGACATAGGCCTGGTTCTCGATCGCCCGCGCCCGGAGCAGCACCTTCCAGTGCTCGACGCGAGCCGTGGGCCAGTTCGCAACGACCACATAGGCATCGGTGTCGAGGGCTCGATCCCAGAAGTCGGGACCGAAGCGCAGGTCGTAACACACGAACGGCGTGATCCTCACACCTTCGATGTCGATCGTCACGAGCGCGTCGCCCGACCGGTACTGAGCGTCCTCACCCCCGAGGCTGAACGGGTGCCGCTTCGCGTAGCGACGCGTGGTGCCCGTCGGCGACACCGCCACGAACTCGTTGACCGGCCGTGGGTCGTCGCCGTCGAAGCGCGCGACCGACCCGGCAACCCACAGCCCGTGCCGAGCCGCCTGCGCCGTCATCGCGTCGATCACCGATTCGCCCTGGCCGGCGACCAGGTCGGTGTCCATCGAGAACCCGGTCGCGAACATCTCGGGCAGCACAGCCAGCGTCGCACCGGCGGCGGCCGACTCGCCGATCAGTTCGCCGACTCGATCGAGATTCGCCCGAAGGTCGTGCCAGACGACGTCGGTCTGGATCGCGGCGATCAGCACAGCGTCACGGTAGTGGTGCCGCCGCGCGGAACGCGTCAGGCGGCAACAGTCCGGCGACTCAGATCGTTGCAGCTCTCGCACACCGACTCGGGGACGAGCCCGATGCGCATGAGGAGTGCGAACATCTTGCAGCCGACACAGAACCCCAGCGCCGACTCGAGCGTGGCGGCCACGAGGATCATCGCGACGAAGACCTTCGCGGCGGCGGCTGATCCACCCAGGGAGACGGCCAGTACCGCGACGATCGAGAACGTCGCTCCAACGCCCTGAGCGAAGCGCTTCGGTGGTCCCGGGGTCGGGCGCGGGGCGATCGCCAGCCGTGGCGTGACGACTCGCGTCACGAACGTACCGAGCGGACTCAGCGTGGGCCCGGTCAGGACGCGGGCGACGAAGCCGTAGGTGAGCGGGATCAAGATCCACATCCACCCGGTCGCGAGCAGCGCTGCACACATCACGACGACCCCCGCCGCGACCAGTCGGGCGGAGACCTCGTTGACGGGATCGGGAAATCCGAAGAACTCGTTCACACTCACGATGTCAGCGTACGAGCCGAATCCCGACCAAACAAGTCAGGATTCAGTGACAGATGCCCTAGGATCCGTCCCCGTGACCGACTCAGAACACCGCGAGACCGGATTCGACCCGGGCATCATCCGCCAACACCCGCGCGAACTCGACCAGGTCGTCGTGGGTGATCGGCGTTGTCGATCGGTCCTCGTTCGCGGCGGTGTCCACAGGCCAGTACGACACCTCGATACCGACGGCCAGCAGCATCACCGTCATGGGGCCGTCGGCCTCCTTGGCCAGACGTCCATCACAGTCGGGACAGCGCATCAGGCACGTCGCCCCGCCGTCACGATCGCGGACGCGCAGCACCGCTCGGGCAACCGGCACGTCGATGACGCCACAGCCGGGGCACGTCGTGGTCAACCAGGACACCCGGTCCTGTCGGCGCATCGGTCGTCATCATGAGTACCTCGGGCACGCTCCTCACCAACGCAATCGCCATCGGCGCTCTGATGACCCTGACCTGGCTCGTCAGCCTCGTGAAGCACAACGCCAGCATCGTCGACATCGTGTGGGGCTTCGGGTTCGTGGTGGTCGGCTGGACCAGTTGGGCGGTGACCGACACCACGGGCGCACGATCCACCGTTCTGCTGACAATGGTGACCTTGTGGGGCCTGCGCCTCGCGGGTTACCTCTGGTGGCGCAACCACGGCGCCGGCGAAGACTTCCGCTACGCGGCGATGCGACGACGGATCGGTTCGAGATTCGGTCTCGTCAGCTTCGTCACCGTCTTCGTCACGCAGGGCGCGCTGATGTTCGTCGTCTCGCTGCCGCTCCCCTTCGGGATGCAGACCGATCATCAGGAGCGTGTCGACCTCCTCACCGCAGTCGGCGTCGCGGTCTGGGCGGTCGGGCTGTGCTTCGAGGCCCTCGGTGACGCGCAACTCGCTCGGTTCAAGTCCGACCCCGCCAACGCAGGCGCCGTGATGGACCGCGGGCTCTGGCGCTACACCCGCCATCCCAACTACTTCGGCGACTTCTGCGTGTGGTGGGGCATCTTCGCGGTCGGCGCTCGATCGTGGCCGGCCGTCGTCTCGGTCATCGGACCGCTGACGATGAGCGTGCTCCTGCTGCGTGTCTCAGGGGTGACGCTGCTCGAGAAGTCGCTCACCAAACGACGCCCGGGCTACGCCGAGTACGTGTCTCGAACCTCCGCGTTCTTCCCGCGGCCTCCCCGCGGACAATGATGTGTCCATGACCCCACCAGCCGATCCAACCCTGCTGGAGTTCGCCATCGGCATCGTCCGCGAAGCCGGTACCTACACCCTGAGTCACTTCCAGTCGGCCACGTTCGACGTGGTTCGCAAGGCCGACGGCTCCCCCGTCACCGAGGTCGACCACGAGGTCGAACGACTCCTGCGTGCCCGCATCCGCGACGCGTTCCCCGACGATGCCGTCGAGGGCGAGGAGCACGACGACACCGCTGGCACCAGTGGCCGGCGGTGGGTCATCGACCCCATCGACGGCACCGAATCGTTCACGCGCGGTGTGGGGCTGTACGCCAACCTGCTGTACTTCGAAGACGAGCACGGCCCTGCCGTCGGCGTGATCAACGTCCCCGCGCTCGACGAGATGGTGTGGGCCGGTCGCGGGCTCGGCGCCTGGTTCAACGGCACGCCGTGCAAGGTGAGCTCGTCGACCGACCTGAAGGGTTCCGCGTTGTCGACCAGCGCGTTCGAGCTCTGGGATCCTGAGGTGCTCGAACGAGCACGTCGCAGCGAGATGCTGTTGCGCACGTGGGGTGACGGCTACGGCTACCTGCTCGTGGCGACCGGCCGCATCGACGCGATGGTCGATCCGATCGTGAACTACTGGGACATCGCTCCGTGCGAGGTGATCATCCCCGAGGCCGGCGGTCGACTCTCCGCGCTCGACGGCTCACCCGATGCCACCACCGGCACCGCGGTGGCGACCAACGGCGTGCTCCACGACGACGTCATCGCCATGTTGAACGGTCGATGACGGACACCTACCTGACGACGCTTTCGCGGGACGTCGCGATCATCGGTGCCGTCCCCCGCGATCGCCTCGGCGCCGAGGTGCCGTCGTGCCCAGGTTGGTCGATGACCGATCTGCTCGAGCACTTGGGGCGAGTGCACCGCTGGGTGCTCGCCGCACTCGCCAGCGGCCCCGACGACCCGATGCCGTCGTTCCCGCCTCGGCTCGACAGCAGCATCGATGTCGCCGACTGGTTCGCCGAGGGGGCAGCCGAGTTGGTCGGCGCCCTGTCGAGCGTCGATCTCGAGTCGGTGCGCCCGACCTTCGTCGGACCCCGACCGGCGCAGTGGTGGCTTCGGCGCCAGGTGTTCGAGAACGCGGTGCACCGCTGGGACGCCCAGACGGCGCTCGGCCCCGCTCCCGACCCGATCGAACTCGCCGCCGACGGCATCGACGAGTGGGTCATGTTGCGGACATCCCGGAGCTGGAGCCCCGGAGCGGGCATCGCCGGATCGATCCATCTCCACGGCACCGACGGCGAGGGCGAGTGGCTGTTCGAGTTCGCCGACGAGTCGTTCGCTGTCTCGCACGGCCACCACAAGGGTGACGCCGCGGTGCGAGGATCGCTCAGCGATCTGTGCCTGCTCGTATGGGGCAGGGTCAGCCCCGACCAACTCGAGGTGCTCGGTGATGGCGAGTTGGTCGCCCGGTTCCTCGCGGCGACCTGAGGCCGACTCGACCGCTCAGACCGACAGCAGGCGGCGAACGAAGTCTTCGTCGGCCAACCCGGCTGTCTCGCCGATCCGGTCCTTCCAGTCCTGGCGCTCGCCGATGGCCGTGGCGTACGACGCCTCGCGCTTCATCTGACGGCCCGTTGGCGGCTCGGCATCGGCTGCGGCCGTCTCGTACTGCGCCTCGATGCCCTTACGCAGCGCCTCGAGCGCCTCGGTGCGCATCTGCGAGACCCGCGACTCGGTGACCCCGAGGAATCGTGCAAGCTCCTGCGACGTCTTGTCCTGGAGGAAGTACCCCACGACGACGAGTCGCTGCCGCTCCGGCAACAGGGCGAGGGCGTCACGCAGGTAGGCGTGGAGTTCGCGCTCCTCGAGTTCGTGCGACGGCTCGACCGCGCTGCGGTCGATGATCACGTCGACGAGCGTGAGCTCCTCGTCCGGACCGTCGGCGACCAGGTGGTCGAACGCCAACACGACCGAACGGAACAAACGGTCCTGCAGTCGGTGCAGCTCGTCCTTGGAGAGTCCGAGGGCCTCGGACATCTCGTCGATGTTGGGCAGCCGGCCCAGCTGCGACGCGAGCCGCTGCTCGGTTGCATCGAGGCGACGCGCCAGGCTGCGCACCGACCTCGGCGCCCAGTCGGCCGCACGCACGGCGTCGATGATCGCACCGCGGATCCGCTGGGCGGCGAACCGCTGGAACGGGACGCCCTTCGACTCGTCGAACCGCTTCGCCGCCTCGACCAGACCCAGCGCGCCTGCCCGGGCGAGCTCGTCACGGTCGACGTGGCGGGGAAAGTGCACCGCCACCTGGAACACGATGTGATTCACCAGTTCCAGATTGTGCTCGATCAACCGCGTGATCGTCTTGGTCTCCGTCGCCTGAGTTTCCGACACTGCTGTCTCCTCCACATCGCCAGCAGAGGAGGTATCGACGGGCGCGGCGAAGAACTTGAGAGATTTTTCGGAACATCCGAAAATCCCCTGCCAACGGGTCCTGTCAGCCGAGAGCCCGCGCTGTCGTATGTACGAGTTCTATCGACCGGGGCCGACTCGAACTGAACCCTTCAGTTGGCAGTTTCTCGGTCGTCGGTGGGCACCGCGGACGGCCCATCAGCGGCGGCCGGCTCGACCGGCGCCTCGGCGAGGTCGATGGTGACCTCCTGCCACGACGGGTTGGACGGCGGAGTGCCACCGCGGCCGCGAACCCGGACGATTGCGGCGGCCAGCGCCGCGAGACCCATGGCGAGGACAGCTCGTCGCAGTGCTCGCATCGAATGCTCCTCGCAGAGTGGGCAGTGGGGCTAGCTGGAGTCGAACCAGCGACCTCACCCTTATCAGGGGTGCGCTCTAACCAACTGAGCTATAGCCCCGTAGGGAACGCCGAACATACAGGATCGACCGCGGAACGGGCTAGCCCGAAACGGGCCGCGCCGACTCCTCTTCGATCACCGTGATCCAGACCCCTCCGATGAGGTCGCTGATCAGGTTGAAGACGACGGCACCGACCACGCTCGCCAGCGTCGCGGCGAACGTCAGCACCAGACCGATGAGCCCGTACTGCCGCAATATGAACGATCCGGTGAGCTTCACGTCCGCGTAGCCGAACTGCTGGATGAAGCTGATCAGCTTGTCGACGGTTCCGGTGCTTGCGGCGACGGTCCACACGATGATGCCGGCGACCATGAACATCACCCAGATGCAGACGAAGAACACCAGCGAGCACTTCAACACCGACCACGGGTCGATGTGGCGGATCAGGCGGCGCACCTTGCGGGCCTCGAACTGCTGGTGACCGCGGCGCACCTCGTTGCGGCGTACTGACGAGGGGGCGACAGAAGTCGTCGTGGTCGACTCCGAGGCTTCAGTCACAGGCGGAGTCTAAACAACGCTTGCCCTGATCGGGATCACCCTGCTGCGGCGCTGTCGGGCACTGTGTTGTCGGGCACTGTGTTGTCGGGCTCGCCTCTGTCAGGAGCTGCGGCCGACGACGCAGTGACGTCACCGCGTCGGATCGTCGCTGAGACGCGCCCGTCGTTGATCGACCAGTCGACGATCACCGCGCCGTTGCGTTGCGACACGGCGACCGACGCGTCATGGCCGCCGGTCACCCCCGCAAGCGCGACGAGATCCGCCGTGCTCTGCGCGGACGATCGACGATCGGCATCGACCGCGAGGCGGGTGAGCGACCAGGCGATCGTCACCGCCAGGACCAGCACCGCGAGCAACCAGACGGTCGACTGACCGCGTTCGCGCATGTTCTTCCCCATGAGCACTCCTCAGAATTGTCGAGCTCGGGGGAAGTTCGGCAGTTGGCGACTGCTACTCGGGGCTCGTCGCCTCGCCGGTGCTCAGCACGTCGTCGTCGGCGCTCGGCGCGTCATCATCAGGGCCCGACCCCTCGTCGTCGTCGTCGCTCTGCAGCACGCGTGCGACGGCGACCACCTTGGTCTCGTCGTCGAGGTTCATGACCCGCACGCCGGTCGCGTCGCGGCCCTGGATCGAGATGTCGCCGACCGACACACGGATGGTCACACCGGTGTCGTTGATGAGGAACAGCTGGTCATCGGCGCCCACCATGAGCGCGGCGACCACCTTGCCCTTGTTGGCGTGCAGCCGAATCGCACGCACACCCTGGCCACCACGACCCTGTCGCGTGAAAGCGTCGGGCTCGGTCCGCTTGCCGAACCCGCCGTCGGTGATCGCCAACAGCAAGTGGTCGTCGGCCACGACGTCGGCCGAGACGACCTGATCGCCCGATTTCAGGCGCATGCCTCGCACACCCGCTGCCGCACGGCCCATGGGCCGCACGTCGGCCTCGGAGAATCGGATGCCCCGACCCATCTGCGAGACGCACATGATCTCGGACCCGTCGTTCACCGCGAGCACCCGCACCAATTCGTCGCCTTCACGCAGGTTCAACGCGATCAGCCCGGCCTGTCGGGAGTTGTCGTACTCGTTGAAGCGCGTCTTCTTGACCACGCCGTTGCGCGTCACGAAGAACAGGTAGCGGTGCGACTCGTAGTCACGCGTGTCGATGACGGTCTGCACGTGCTCGCCCGGCTGCATCTGCAACAGGTTCACCAACGCGGTGCCGCGCGCGGTGCGCTCCATCATCGGGATCTGGTGCGCCTTCAGGCGGTAGACGCGGCCCCGGTTCGAGAAGAACAGCAGGTACGCGTGCATGCTCGAGTGGATGATGTCGGTGACGTAGTCCTCGTCCTTGAGCTTGGTACCCGCCACGCCGCGACCGCCGCGGCCCTGGGTGCGGAACGCGTCGGCCGACACTGTCTTGATGTAGCCGTTGGCCGTCATCATGACCACGAGCTCCTCGTCGTCGATGAGGTCTTCGATGTCGAGGTCGCCCGGGTCGAACGTCAACGGCGACCGGCGCTCGTCGGCGAACTCGTCGCGGATCGCCGTCATCTCGTCTTTGATCACCTGGTCGAGGCGGACCGTGTCGCCGAGGATCGCCTCGAGCTCGATGATCGTCTCGCGGAGCTTGTCCATCTCTTCTTCGAGGTTCGCCTTGCCAAGCCGGGTGAGGCGCGACAGCGGCATGTCGAGGATGTGCTCGGCCTGTACCTCGCTGAACTCGAATGGTGCAGCCAGCAGGGCCTCGCGCGCCGCGGACTTGTCTTCGGACGCGCGGATGGTCGCGATGATCGCGTCGATCATGTCGATCGCCTTCAGCAGGCCCTCGACGATGTGCGCCCGATCACGCGCCTTGCGCAGGCGGTACTCGGAGCGGCGGCGGATGATCTCGCGCTGGTGCTCGACGTAGTGGTGCAGCGCGTCACGCAGGCTGAGCGTGCGGGGCACGCTGTCGACGAGCGCCACCATGTTGACCGGGAAGCTCGATTGCATCGGCGTGTGCTTGTACAGATTGTTCAGGATGACGAGCGCCGGCGCGTCTTTCTTGAGCTCGAAAACGAGCTGGATCTTGCCCTTCGCCGAGAGGTTCTTGATCGCCCGGATGCCCTCGATCTCGCGGGCGTTCACGAGCTCGGCGGCCTTCTGCTCGATCGCCTGCACCGACGTCTGGTACGGGATCTCGCTGACGACGATCTGCTCGCCCCGCGGTCCCTCGACGATCTCGGCCTTGGCGCGGATCTTCACCGAACCGCGTCCGGTGCGGTACGCGTCGAGGATGCCGGCGCGTCCCATGATCTGACCGCCCGTCGGGAAGTCGGGGCCCTTGACGAACTGCATCAGGTCTTCGACCGTCGCCTCGGGGTTGTCGATCAGGTGCAGCGTGGCGTCGATGATCTCGCCGAGGTTGTGCGGCGGGATGTTCGTGGCCATGCCCACGGCGATGCCCTGGCTGCCGTTGACCAGGAGGTTCGGGAAACGCGACGGCATGACCGTCGGCTCTTCGGTCGAGCCGTCGAAGTTCGCAACCATGTCGACGGTGTCTTCGTCGATGTTGTCGAGCATGTGCGTGGCGAGGTTCGACAACCGGCACTCGGTGTAGCGGTAGGCAGCCGGCTGATCGTCGGGATCGGGCGAACCGAAGTTGCCGTGCTTGTCGATGAGCACGTGGCGCACCGAGAAGTCTTGGCCCATCCGCACGAGCGCGAAGTACACCGACTGGTCGCCGTGCGGGTGGTACTTGCCCAGCACGTCGCCGACCACCGTGGCGCACTTCTTGTGGGGGCGGTCGGGGCGCAGGCCGCCCTCGTGCATGGCCCACAGGATGCGGCGGTGCACCGGCTTGAAACCGTCGCGCACGTCGGGGAGGGCCCGCGACACGATGACCGACATGGCGTAGTCGAGGAACGACTGCTCCATCTCGGTCTGGATCTCGATCGGCTCGATCGATCCGTAGCTCAGCGCGACCGACGGGATCTCCGTGTCGTCGTCATCCGGTGTTTCGTCAGCCATCTCGGCTCCTGTAGTACGTGTGCGGATCCGAGGCGTCCCGCCTCGGCGAATGTCAGATGTCCAGGAAGCGCACGTCGCGTGCGTTCGTCTGGATGAAGTGCTTGCGGGCCTCGACGTCTTCGCCCATCAGCGTGGCGCAGACCTCATCGGCGATCGCGGCCTGTTCGACCGACACCTGCAACAGCGTGCGCCGAGCCGGGTCCATCGTGGTGGCCCACAGCTCGTTGGCGTCCATCTCGCCGAGGCCTTTGAGGCGGGCGAACTCGTCTTTGTGATTGGTGCGCTCGGCGAGGAATCGCTCTTTCGCGGCGTCGTCCTTCAGGTAGATCGTGTCACGACCCACATTCGTGGAGTACAGCGGCGGCTGCGCGATGTAGACGAACCCTGCTTCGACGAGCGGGCGCATCTGACGGAAGAAGAAGGTGAGGAGCAGCGTACGGATGTGGCTGCCGTCGACATCGGCATCACAGAGGATCACGACCTTGTGGTAGCGGGCCTTGTCGGCATCGAACTCGTCGCCCACGCCACCGCCGATCGCCTGGATGAGCGACATCACCTCGGTGTTCTTCAGCATCTTGTCGATACGCGCCCGCTCGACGTTGAGGATCTTGCCGCGGATCGGCAGGATCGCCATCGAGTGGGGATCACGGGCGTCTTTCGCGGAACCGCCGGCCGAGTTGCCCTCGACGATGTAGATCTCGCTCTCGCGCGGATCGTTCGACGAGCAGTCGGCGAGCTTGCCGGGGAGGCCCGCGCCGTCGAGGGCCGACTTGCGGCGGGTCGCGTCGCGAGCCGACCGCGCCGCCTCGCGGGCCCGGGCGGCCTGGAACGACTTCTGCACGACGCGTTTGGCTTCACTCGGGTGCTCTTCGAGCCAGTCGCCGAGCCGTTCGTTCGTGGCTCGCTCGACCAGCGAGCGCATCGGGACGTTGCCCAGCTTGCCCTTCGTCTGGCCCTCGAACTGCGGGTCCTGGAGTTTGACCGAGATGATCGCGGTGAGACCCTCGCGGATGTCTTCGCCCTGGAGGTTCGGGTCTTTCTCCTTCAGCAGCCCCTTCTCGCGGGCGTACTTGTTGATCGTGTTCGTGAAGGCCTTCTTGAAGCCCTCCTCGTGCATGCCACCTTCCATGGTGGTGATGCCGTTCGCGAAGCTGTGGAGCCCGTCGGCGTTGTAACCCGTGTTCCACTGGAAGGCGATCTCGACCTCCATCGTCTCTTCGGACTGTTCGTAGTAGCCGACCTCGGAGAACAGCGACTCTTTCGACGCGTTGATGTGACGCACGAAGTCGCGGATGCCGCCCTCGTAGCGGTAAGTCACGGGCGCGTGCGCGCCCTCGCGCTCGTCGGTGAAGGCGATCTCGAGGCCGGCGTTCAGGAACGCCATCATCTGGAACCGCTCGACCAGGGTCTGCGCCCGGAAGTGCGTCTCGTCGAAGATCGTGTTGTCCGGCCAGAACCTGACGGTGGTACCGGTGCGGGCGTCGGGGCTGACGCCGATGTCGTGGAGGCTGTCGGAGATCTTGCCGCCGTCCTTGAACGCCATCGCGTGTCGGCGACCGTCGGTATCGATCTCGACCTCGACACGCGACGACAGCGCGTTGACCACCGAGATGCCCACACCGTGCAGGCCACCCGAGACCTTGTAACCGCCGCCGCCGAACTTGCCGCCGGCGTGCAGCACGGTCAACACCACCTCGGCCGCGGTCAGGTCGCCGAACCTCGGGTCGCGGCCCACTGGGATGCCGCGCCCGTCGTCGATCACCTCGCACCCGCCATCGGCCAACAACTTCACGTCGATCCGCTTGGCGTGACCCGCCATCGCCTCGTCGACGGAGTTGTCGACGACCTCGTAGACCATGTGGTGCAGACCGGCAGGGCCGGTCGACCCGATGTACATGCCGGGACGCTTGCGGACCGCCTCGAGGCCTTCGAGGATCTGGATCTGGTCCGCGCCGTAGGACGCGTCGGCCTCGGAGCTCACTTCTCTGCCTCGCGCACTGGGGGCCTTTCAGGGACTGACGGCGGTGGAAGCATCCTCTGCTTCGAGCTCGACACAGGCTATGGACAAGCTGTGGACAAAGCCCACGTCACGGGTCAAGTTGCACGCCTGTACTCTACCACTCGCCACCGACATCCTGAGCCCAGAACGAGGGTTCAGACAGGCCGGTGACGGACCACGATCCCGTCGATCGTCGAGGCGCCACAGACGCCGTTCACACGCTCCACGACGGCGCTCGACATCCACCGCAGCCGCTCGCCCAACGCAGCGTCGTGGACGGCGATGACGAGCACTCGATCGCGGACGAACTGGGGTGTGCACGACGGTGCCAGCCGCGCTCCGACGATCGACTCCCAGCCCGCCTCGATGGCCATGAGCGGGTCGACCTCGGGCAGGTCGAGCATGCGTCGAAGCGTGCGGACGGTGCCGGCGATCGGTCGCGGTCCGCGGGCATTGGCGCTCGGCTCCATCGGTCGCAGGCTACCCGACCGTCAGTCGGCCGCCGGAGAGCTCGTAGAGCAGCTCGGGGGTCGCGCCGGCGGGGAGTTCGGTCGCGGACGTGAGGATCCCCTGGCCGGCCGGCAGGCTGGCGAGCAGGGCACGGCTCCGAGCGTGATCGAGTTCGGAGAACACGTCGTCGAGCAGCAGCACCGGTGCGTGGCCCCGGGCCTGCATCACCAGTCGGTGCGCGGCAAGACGCATCGCGAGCGTCAGCGATCGCTGCTCGCCCTGCGACGAGTGCGTGCGCGACGGCATCTTCTCGATCGACACGGCCAGCTCGTCGCGGTGCGGCCCGACGAGTGACACGCCGCGGCGGATGTCATCGCCGCGGTTGCGGCTCAGCGCGTCGCCCAGTCCCGCGGCGCGCCAGGGCGCCTCGTAGACCATCGTGATGTCGGATCCCCGCTCGGCGACCTCCTCGTAACACGAGGTCACCAGAGGGAACAGCTGCTCGACGACCTTCGCCCGGAGGAGGGCAAGGCGCTCCCCCGTCTCGACCAGCCGTGTGTCCCACACCTCGAGGGTCAGCTCGTCGTCACTGCCGCGACGGCCCGCCATCTGACGCAGAAGTGCGTTGCGTTGGCGCAGGACCCGCTCGAAGTCGGACACCGCCTGCTCGTTCTTCGGATGGACCGAGACCAGCAGTCGGTCGAGGTACTCGCGGCGGCCGGCGGGACCGCCTTTGACGATCTCGAGATCGTCGGGCGAGAACACCGTCACGTCGAACACGCCCAGCAGATCGCGCGTGCGAGTCAGGCGCTGCTTGTTCACCTGCACGCGTGCTCGCCCCGTGGGCGGGATCTCGGCCTCGATCAGTACATCACGGTCGTCATCGGTGATCTCGGCGCGAACGACGGCGCTTTTCGCACCGACTCGGATCATCGCGTCGTTCGGCGACCCCCGGAACGACCGGGTCGTGGCCAAGAAGGCGATCGCCTCGAGGACGTTGGTCTTGCCGTTGCCGTTGGCGCCAACGATCGCGGTGAGACCCTCGCCGAAGGTGATCTCGGCCTCGGGGTACGACCGGAAGTCAGCGAGCCAGAGCCGGCAGAGTCGCATCGAAACTCACCGAGATGAATCTAGGAAACACGAACCGGCATGAGGAGGTACAAGAAGTCGTCACTGTCGGTCGATCGGAGCAGTGCCGGCCGCTGCGGGTCGACCGTCTCGAGCGTCACCTCGGCGCCAGGCGCCACCTCGAGGCCGTCGAGCAGGTACTCCGGGTTGAACGCGACCATCAGATCCTCGCCGGTGTAGTGCGCATCGATCTCTTCGTGCGCCTTGCCGAGCTCTTGGGTGACGGCGATCAGCTCGAGGCTGCCGTCACGCATGCTCAGCCGGATCGGTGTGGCCTCACGCGCCATGAGCTTGACCCGACGGACCGCGTCGATCAGCTGCTCGCGCCCGACGGTGAGCCGGTTGGGCTGCGACTGCGGGATCAACTGGCGGTAGTTCGGGAACTCGCCCTCGATGAGGCGCGTCGTCAGACGGGTGCCGCCCACCACGAACGACGCCTCACGCTCGCCCAGTACCAGCGTCATGTTGTCGGCATGGCCGAGCACCCGCTTCAACTCGTGGAGCGCCCGCGAGGGGACGAGTACTGTCTGGCCTTCTGCCAGCAACGACGTGCCGGGCAGGTCACGTACCGCGAGCCGGTACGAGTCGGTCGAGACCATGCGCAACCCATTGCCCTCGGCAGCCAGCAGTACACCGGTCAACACTGGTCGTGATTCGTCGGCCGAGGCTGCGGTCACGACCTGGCCCAGACCCTCCGCGAACATCTCGACGTCGAGCTTCACCGCATCGGCGGTCGGCTGCGAGAGTTGCGGGAAGTCTTCGGAGCGACGCACCAGCAGCGAGAACTGCGAGCGTCCGCATTCGATCCGGGCCTCGTCCGCGTCGGTCTCGACCACGACCGCGCCGGGTTCCAACGCGCGGATGATGTCGACCAACAACTTGGCTGCGATGACCGACTCACCGTCGTCTTCGCCGGCCACATCGATGTCGACCGAGATCGTCAGATCGAGATCGCTCCCGGTGATCTGCAGGTGGTCCCCGTGCAGCACGAGTCGCAGACAGGAGAGAACCGGGAGCGCCCCGCGAGTGGAGACCGCTCGACCAGCGGTGGCCAAACTTTCGACGAGTAGGTCTCGTTCACAGCGGAATTTCACGTTCGATGCCTCTTTCTGCCGTCGGTGGTGAGAACAGTGCAGTGGTAGTAGTAGGCCCTGTGGATTGTGGAGAACCTAGCGGGTCGCCTTGTTTCTCGGCACCTGCGTCTCAACAGGTTGTCCACACTCATCCGATGACACCGACGGAATTCCATCGATGTCTGGGGACGGGAGAGTGGTTCTCCACCGGTTCGCGCGGACGGTGCGGTCTTCATCCACAGGGTCACTTGCCGCTCTTGATGTGTTGGATCAGCGAGGAGACGTCGTCGTAGATCGCCTGGCGCTCTTTCATGAGGGCGCTGATCTTGTCGTAGGCGTAGATCACGGTGGTGTGGTCGCGGCCGCCGAACTCGCGGGCGATCTGCGGGTAGCTCAGGTCGGTGAGCTCGCGGAAGACGTACATGCCAACCTGGCGAGCGAGGACGAGCGGCCGGCGCCGGTCTTGTGCCCGTAGCTCGGCGATCGTGAAGTCGTACATGTCGGAAGTCGCTTGGAGGATGACGTCGGGCGTGATGCGGCGAGGTTGGTGTGTGGCGATGATGTCGCTGAGGACCTCGCGTGCGTCCTCGATCGTCAGTTCTCTGCGATTGAGCGCCGCGTACGCCGTGACGCGGTTGAGCGCTCCCTCGAGTTCGCGGATGTTGTTCGTCACGTGCTCGACGATGAACTCGAGGACGCTCGACGGGATCGGCGTGTTGCCCTGAGCGGCCTTCTTACGGAGGATGGCGAGCCGCGTCTCGAAGTCGGGCGGCTGGATGTCGGTGACCAGACCCATCTTGAAGCGACTCCGTAGGCGGTCTTCGAGGGTCTTGACCGCGTCGGGTGAGCGATCGGAGGCCAGCACGATCTGGCGGTTGGCCTCGTGCAAGGTGTTGAAGGTGTGGAAGAACTCCTCCTGGAGTTGCTCCTTGCCTTCCATGAACTGCACATCGTCGACCAGCAGCACGTCGACCTCGCGGTAGCGGCGCTTGAACTCGGGTTGCGCTCCGTTGCGGATCGCGTCGATGAACTCGTTGAGCAGGGTCTCGGTCGAGATGTACCGGACCCGGTAGGTCGGGTAATGCTCGTTGACGTAGTGCGCGATGGCCTGCAGGAGGTGGGTCTTGCCGAGGCCGGCGCCGCCGTAGACGAACAAGGGGTTGTACGAGCGCGCCGGAGTCTCGGCGACCGACAGCGCTGCTGCCTGGGCGAAGCGGTTCGACGGCCCGGTGACGAAGGAATCGAACGAGTACTTCGTATTGAGGTTGGTCGCCCGGTCACGCGATGCGGGGGTAGTGGGTGCGGCCGGCGCTCCCGTGCGAACGGCATCGTCGACCAGCCGGATGAGCGCTTCGTCGAAGTCGTCGCCCGCGTCGCCCGGATTGATGGCCGTCTCGACCCGGATCTCGAGGCCGAGATCCGGGTGGCCGGCGTCGGCGATGGCTGCCAGGACGAGTTCACGGTACCGCTGGTCGATCCGCTCGCGGATGAACTCGTTTGGCACCGAGATCGTCAGGCAGTTCTCGTCGAGATACAGCCCGCGGGTCTCACTGAAGGCGGCCAGCCAGACGGCCTGGGAGACCTGCTCCTCGAGAAGTTGTGAAGCGGCCTTCCACAGGATTTCCGCATCGTTGACCACCGTCACACGGCCCCTCCAACTCGCTCTCCACAGTCGAATCCACAGCTGTGGAAAACACCATGTGTTCGCCCCAGTCGGACGTTGGCAGGTGTCGATAGAAAACTCGCTCTCGCGGTGTGTCAGGCACTGCCGCGTCGAGGCGGGGTCAACCTAGCAGCACGTCAGCGGCTTGCCAAGAGGATGTCAGTGGAGCGTGAAGATCGGCCCCAAATTGCCTCGAAGAACCGCGACGCCCTATTCTTGTCGGTGCCTGTGTCCGTACAGGTTCTGAGCTTCCGTTCCGTCCCGATCGAGGGACGCTTGGCGGCGCCGCACAGCCGGCGGAAGCGCCCCCGAGGAGGCCGAGAAACATGAAGCGTACTTTCCAGCCGAACAATCGCCGTCGTGCCCGTCGCCACGGCTTCCGCCACCGCATGTCCGACAAAGCCGGGCGCGCCATCCTGCGGAATCGCCGACTCAAGGGTCGCAACAAGCTCAGCGCTTGATCTACAGCGTCAGGCATGCGCGAGATTTCGATCGACTGCGACAACATGGCCGCACGGTTCGCTCTGGAGCCGTCCGGATCCGACTGCTGTCCGACGACGGTGACGGCGTGCACGTGGCGTTCGCAATCGGCCGCTCGCACGGTGGTGCCGTCGTGCGCAACCGCCTCCGCCGGCAGCTCCGCAGCCTGGTGCTCGAAGCCCAGCGCCGGGGCGACGTCGATCCCGGGTGGTACCTCGTCTCGATCGACCCGGCACTGCCGACGAGTTTCGACCAGCTCGACCATGCCGTCCGCGATGTGTTCGTGAAAGCTCGCACGCCATGAAGGTCGCCATCTCCCGGGTGCTTTTGCGACTTGTCAGGGTGTATCAGGTCGCTCGCGCCGGGCGCCCGTCACCGTGCCGCTACCAGCCGACGTGTTCGGCGTATGCGGCCGAAGCCATCGAGCGCCACGGCCCGTGGCGCGGGTCGATCATGGCCGTTCGCCGCATCACTCGTTGCCACCCCTGGGGCGGCCACGGATTCGACCCGGTTCCCGAATAGGAGATCAGGCACATGTTCGAGGGATTCTTCGCCGCCGTCGCCAGCTTGCTCGCGTGGTTCTACGGACTGACCCACAGCTATGGCGGCGCGATCGTGCTGTTGACCATCGCCGTGATGATCGTCACCGCACCGTTGACGTTGAAGAGCACCAAGTCGATGGTGCAGCTCCAGCGTCTCAACCCCGAGCTCAAACGGCTCCAGGCCAAGTACAAGGACGACCGCGAGACGCTCAACAAAGAGATGATGGCGTTCTACAAGGCGAACGACATCAACCCGATGAGTGGCTGCTTGCCCGTGCTGATCCAGGCGCCGGTCTTCCTCGTCCTGTACCGCGTGCTGCGAGGTCTGATCGAGCGCAACGGCGGCGTCGGCTCGGGTCTCGGTCACGTGATCGGCCAGCGCCAGGCAAACATTGGCCAGACCGCTTGGAAGCTGACCGATCAGCCGTTCAAGCCGCAGCACCTCAACCACGGGACCGAGCTGTACAAGTCGCTGACGACCAACACCAAGATGAACTTCCTGGGGATGGATCTGTCGATCACCCCGGTCCAGTCACTCCGGCTCGGGTTCTGGGTGGCGGTGCCGTTCGTGCTGCTCATGGTCTTGATGTTCGGCAGTCAGTACATCCAGAACCGCCAGATCCAGGGCCGCAACACCAGCGCTGCGGCACAACCCGCGATGATGAAGTACTTGCCATTCATGCTGCCGGTGTTCTCGTTCGGCTTCCCGGCCGGCCTCGGCGTCTACTACTTCGTGCAGGGCATCTGCCGCATCGGCCTGCAGCACTACATCACCAAGAGTGTGTACGACTCGACGTCCGCAGCCGACCAGACCGTGGGCGCGTCGGCCACCGAGTCCGATGCCGGCGCCGGCAACGGATCAGGCAAGGGCGCCACGATGACGAAAGCCGCGCCGACCGCGCCGGCCAAGAACGTGACCGAGCCGCGATCGGCCAAGAGTGCCGCCGCGCAGCGCAAGGCTACGGAGAGTTCGAAGGCCACTGGTACCCACCGTCGATCCGGGGCACCACGCTCTGGATCTGACCGAGGATCAGGTACCGACGGCCCCACGCGAAAGAAATGAGGATGGCAAATGGAATGGGTTGAAACGACCGCATCGACGGTAGAGCTGGCGAAGGACATGCTGCTGGATCGACTGGGTGTCGACGAGCAGGAAGCAGAGTTCGAGGTGCTCGAGGAGCCGAAGGCCGGCTTGTTCGGCCGGGTCCGAGGTCAGTACCGGGTCCGTGCTCGTATCGCGCCGAAGGCGCAGCGGAGCAAGGACGAGAAGCGGCGTCGGCCCGCGAAGTCGAAGGACCGCGAGCGCAAGCCCGCGGCGCGTACCGATGCTCCGGCCACCGAACGGTCGACGACCGGGCCGTCCACGGCTGCGCCACGTGCCGAGTCGGCGCCGCGCCCGCCTCGTGAACAGCGCGAGCCCCGCGAGCCCCGCAACGAGGTGGCTGACGATCGTGTCCCTGCGACCCGGGAGGAGGCCGAGGCGATGGCCGCCGACGTGACCGAGTTCCTCGACGGCCTGGTCCGCGAATTCGGCCTGACGGCGACCACGACCGTGGTCCTCGACGACGAGGGTCAGTTGCAGGCGAGCGTCGAGGGATCACAGCTCGGCGCACTCATCGGGCCGAAGGGCGGCATGTTGAGCGCGCTCGAAGAGATGTGTCGGACCCGCGTCCAGCACCTGGCGAACGGTGGCAGCTCTCCCCGTCTCCGCCTCGATGTGGGTGGCTATCGCGAGATGCGACGCGACCACCTTGCCGAGCTCGTGGCCGACGTCGTCGAGCGGGTTCGCGAGTCGGGCCGTCCGCACGTCCTCGATGTGCTGAGCTCGTCGGAGCGCAAGCTCGTGCACGACACGGCCGGCGCGTTCGACGGCATCGCCACGCAGAGCGAGGGCGAAGAGCCGAACCGTCGGGTGGCGGTCGTCCTCCAGTAGATGACCCCGCCGGCCATCCCGATCGAGGCGGCGCTCCAGCGCAGCCATGATCTCGGCCTGCTCGGCCCCGGCGCGATCGATCCGCACGTTCGCCACGCCGAGGCGTTTTCGGCACTGATCCCGCCCGGCTCTCGCGTGCTCGATCTGGGCTCGGGCGGGGGTGTCCCGGGCCTGATCGTCGCGGTCGACCGAGCCGACCTCACGGTGGTCCTACTCGATGCCGGTGCCCGGCGGATCGCGTTCCTCCGCTGGGCGATACGCCAACTCGACCTCGGCGAGCGGGTCACCGTCGCGCACGGGCGGGCAGAGATGCTGGGTCACGACCCGGATCTGAGGGAGTCGTTCGACGTGGTCGCCGCCCGGTCGTTCGCGGCCCCGGCGGCGACCGCCGAGTGTGCGTCGGGATTTGTCCGCAGCGGTGGCGTCGTGCTCGTCAGCGACCCACCTCGTGGGGATGCAGTCGAATCCGAAATGATCGACTCGAACCGATGGTCAGTGGCAGGCCTCGATCGGCTCGGCCTTCGCGACGACGGATGCCGCGCAACCGATGATGCGACGATCCGAGTCTTGAGCAAGGTGGCACCCAGCCCCGATGAATATCCGCGGGCCGAGGGTCTCCCCGAGCGCCGACCACTCTTCTGAACCGGCCGGCCCGATCGCGGCATCGGCCCGTTGAATGTTCCACGTGGAACGTCGCGGGGCCCGATGCTTGACTCCGCTGGTCGCAGGCTGAAGTATGTGCACGTCGTGGGGACAGGGCAGCACCCGTCCCATTCGGGTCGGGTGAACATCGGGAGTACGCGTGTGAACGACTATGTCGGCAACCGAGAGACGTCGCAGGATGCCCCTCTCCAGGTCGTGCCACCGCTCCCTGCCGATCAGCCCGCTCCGGTGGCTGTCACCACCGCCAGCGGCGAGTCCGACGAGGTCATCGATGACGATGGCAACGACGACCTGATCGCGCCGGGATCAGACGAACGTCCATCCGAGCGGCGGCTGCGGCCACTCCCCCGCGTGATCGCGTTGGCCAACCAGAAGGGTGGCGTCGGCAAGACGACGACGACGGTCAATCTTGGCGCGGCGCTCGCCGAGGCCGACCATCGCACCCTGATCATCGATCTTGATCCGCAGGGCAACGCGACGACAGGCCTGGGCATCAACAGCCGGGCGTTGGAGCACTCGATCTACGACGTGCTCCTCAACGATGTGCCGCTCGAGGATTGCATCGAGTCGACATCCGTGCTGAACCTGTTCCTGGCGCCCGCGAGCCTTGATCTTGCTGGCGCCGAGATCGAGTTGGTGCCGGCGTTCAGCCGCGAGATGCGGCTTCGCAATGCCATCAACGAGGTGAAGGGCGACTACGACTACATCCTCATCGACTGTCCGCCCTCACTGGGGTTGCTGACGGTCAACGCCCTCGCGGCAGCCGATGAGGTGATGGTGCCGATTCAGTGCGAGTACTACGCGCTGGAGGGCCTGGGACAGCTCATCCGCAACATCTCGCTCGTGCAGAAGAATCTGAACACCGCGCTCGAGCTGACGGCGATCGTCCTGGTCATGTACGACGGGCGGACCAGGCTCGCCGAGCAGGTCTCCACCGAGGTCAGGGAGCACTTCGGCGACCTGGTTTGTCGGATCATGATTCCCCGCAACATCCGGATCTCCGAGGCACCGTCGTTCGGTCAGCCGATCACGACCTACGATCCGAGTTCGCGAGGAGCGGTGGCATATCGGGAACTGGCTCGGGAGGTCCACAGTGTCTCGTCGTAGCGGATTGGGCAAGGGAATCGGGGCACTGATCCCGACCGACGGCGCAATGTCGACTCCGTCGACCGGCTTCACCGAGGTGGCGATCGCCAGCGTGTCGGCGAATCGACGCCAGCCCCGGGCTCAGTTCGACGAGGCGTCGCTGAACTCGCTGACCGAGTCGATCCGTGAGATCGGCGTGCTCCAGCCGATCCTGGTTCGCCCGATCGATGATCACTCCTACGAGTTGATCGCGGGCGAGCGCCGCTGGCGCGCCGCGCGCCGGGCCGGCCTGCTGACGATTCCGGCCGTGATCCGTGACGTGACCGAGGTGGCCACGCTCGAGCAGGCGTTGGTCGAGAATCTTCACCGCCAGGACCTCAATCCACTCGAGGAGGCAGCCGCCTATCAGCAGCTGATCGAGGACTTTGGGCTCACCCAGGAACAGGCGGCCAAGCGGGTCGGCAAGAGCCGCTCCGCCGTGGCGAACCTGCTCCGCATGTTCCAACTGCCGCCCGTGGTCCAGAAGGCGGTCGGCGAGGGCGCGATCAGTGCCGGTCACGCCAAGGCGCTGCTCGGCACGCCCGATCGCTCGTACCAGGAGGCGCTGACCAAGCGGATCGTCGCGGAAGACCTCTCGGTGCGGGCCACCGAGCAGCTCATCCGTGAGCGAGAGGAGCTCTCGCAACAGCTCGGCGACACTGACAGCCCCGCACCCGGCCCGGCACCGAAACGCCTCCGTCCCCCCGGCCTCCTCGAGCTCGAGGAGTTGCTGTCGGGTCGTCTGGAGACCCGCGTGAGCGTCTCGATGAACACGAAGAAGGGCAAGATGGTCATCGAGTTCGCCAACCTCGAAGACCTCGAGCGCATCTACAGGATCATCAATCCCTGAGGTGTGAACGGGTCCCGAACCATTGTCCACAGCCTGGGGGTAAGTCTGGGGACAAGCGAACGTTTGGTGGACGATGAGCCTTCGCCGAGCGGCTCACCTGAACGCTCGATCCCCTCTTCAGACCGGCCGAGCGATCCAGGCGACGATGGCCCGCTGGATACTCGCAGCGAGCAGGCTGAGGTGCTCGAGCACCTGGTCCTCGGGTCCGATCTCCAGCAGCATCGCGGACGCCCTGGTCTCGCGGAGCAGCGGAACGCGCATCGGTACCATTGACGGGTGAGCCAGCTCGCCGACCTTGGGGAGTTGGCGGATGACCATCTCGGCAAGGCGCTGTCCGCCGAACGAGACGAACCCGTCGGTGGCGAAATACGAGCACTGACATGTCTCGTCACTGCGGGTCGCCAAGCCGAGGCACATCGTCGCGTCGAAGCTGTTGGACAGCACCGCGAGCTGCGACCAGTCGCCTGCCGAGAACACCGCGACGGTCGCGCCCGCGTGGTGGAGCGACGCGCCGACCGCGCCGGCGAGGAGCCCGTCGTCATCTTTGTGACAGATGGCGATGCGCATTCCGATCAGCTCGAGCGAGGAGGTGTTCAGCTGCTCCCGCTCGCGGAGGCCGGCGACCGAGACGCTGCCGCCGCGCGTCGCGAGCCGCACGAGATGCTCGGTGGTCACCGGCCCGCAGACGAAGTCGCAGACGATCCCGACGTTCTGCTGGAAGTCGCCGAGGGCTCGTTGGGTTGCGGCGCCGAAGATGCCGTCGACCCGACCCGCATCGAAGCCGAGAGATCCGAGTCGGAGCTGGAGCTCCGCGACGTCATCGCCGCGCATCATCGGCGCGGTCAGGCAGATGAGTCGGTCACCGAGCTGGAAGCTCGCCTCGACGAGTGCCTTCCAGGTCTGCGTGCCGCACTGGCCATCGGGCTGCAGCCCCCTGGACTGCTGGAACGCCTTGACGGCGTCGCCCATGGTGAGGTCGAACTGATCGCCGGGCTGCCCGGCCTCGAAGCCGAGCGAGCGGAGCCGATGGCGGAGATCGATGACGTCGGGACCTCTGTCACCAGGACGTAGCTCGCGAACCATCACCGATCATCCTTCCCGTCCGTCGGCGTACCGACGGTTCGGCGGTGATCGTAGAGCCTGCGCCGTGAGGCGGCAGGCAGGCTCCATCATGACAGCGTTCTGTCGGCGAAGCCGATGAACCGTCATGGGCGCTCGACGTCAGCGACCAACTCGGCTCTGTGCCTCAGAGGTAGACCGCGAGGTCTTCGAGCAGTTGGGGCTTGCCCTTGGCACCGATGACCCGGAGATCCTCTTGGCCGTCTTTGAAAACGATGAGGGTGGGAATGCTCTGCACGTTGTAAGTGCGTGCCAGGCCGGGATGCTCGTCGACGTTCACCTTCGTCACCCGGATCTTCTCGGGATTGCCGTCGGCAATCTCCTCGAGGATCGGCGAGATCATCTTGCAGGGCTTGCACCACTCGGCCCAGAAATCGACCACGACCGGCACCGACGACGAGTTGACCTCTTCACTGAAGGTGGCCTCGGTGAGATTGGTGATACCCATGACAATCCTTTCGGGGGAGTTGCGTACGCATCCGAACGCCGAAGGTGGCGGCGGCATTCCATGCCTATTCGGCGTGAGCTTCCAACCAGCGTTCGGCGTCGATCGCGGCGGCGCAGCCCGAACCCGCGGCGGTGATCGCCTGGCGGTAGCGGTCGTCCTGCACGTCGCCACAGGCGAACACACCGTCGACGCTGGTGGCCGACGTCTTCGCATCGGTGATCAGGTAGCCGTTGTCCTTCATCGCCAGGTGACCGGCGAAGAGCTCGGTGTTCGGACGATGGCCAATTGCCACGAAAATGCCGGTGAAATCATGTTGTGTCACGTGATCGGTGACCAGATCACGCACCAGCACCCCTTCGACGCTGGTTTCGCCGACGATGTCGTCGACGGCCGAGTTCCACAGGAAACGGATCTTGGGGTTGGCGAGAGCCCGGTCCTGCATGATCTTCGATGCCCGGAGCGTGTCACGGCGGTGGATCACGGTGACCGAGCTCGCGAATCGGGTGAGGAAGAGCGCTTCTTCGAGCGCGGAATCGCCGCCGCCGACGACGCAGATCTCGTGATCGCGGAAGAAGAAGCCGTCGCAGGTCGCGCACGTCGACAGGCCGTGGCCGATCAGACGCTGCTCGGCGTCGAGGCCGAGCATCAACGACTGGGCGCCGGTGGCGACGACCACGGTCCGCGCCCGGTAGGTCGGCGGAGCAGAGGTGTCGCCGACCCAGATCTTGAAGGGACGCTCGGAGAAGTCGACCTGCGATGCCTTCACCGTGAGGATCTCCGCGCCGAAGCGGAGCGCCTGGTTGCGGAAGTTCTCCATGAGGTCGGGACCCATGATCCCGTCGGGGAAGCCCGGATAGTTCTCGACCTCGGTCGTGAGCATCAACTGACCGCCCGGTTGATCGCTGGTCGAGGACGGCTCGCCCTCGAGGACCACCGGACCGAGACCCGCACGGGCCGAGTAGATCGCCGCGGTCAGCCCGGCGGGCCCCGACCCGACGATGACGACGTCGTTGATGGTGTCGGTCATGCGCGTGGCTTCCGGCGGCTCCACAGGAACAGCCCGCTCAGCACCAACAGGGCGCCGAGGCCGAGGTAGCTGATCCAGATGTCGACCGGGATCAACGAGAGACTCCGGCCGATCAGGGCCAGACCCAGCACGCCGACGACGCCCAGCACGACGAGTGCGACGAAGCCGTAGACGACCACGCGTGCGAGCTTGAGGATCGGCCCGGTCGTGCGGCCACGGGTCGTGTCGACGAGGTGGACCACGAGGTCGGTGACCTGATCGGTCCAGTCGGATTCGGGGAGTGCGCCGGATGGCGCCGGCGACGAATTCGCCGTGGGCTCAGCAGTCATGGCGGTGGAGCCTAGGGGTCGGGCGGAGTGGTCCACCAGATTCGCGCCGTCACAACTCGCGCAGGTGACAGTCGGGTGGTTCGAGGACACCGATCACCGGCGTCGCGCCACCGTCGACGCGCACGACGACGATCGTCACGGGCACGAAACGCAGCACCGCTCGGTAGCGATGGAGTTCGACTGCGCCGGTGACCGGGGTGGTCGCGCAGGGCAGGGCCGCGTCGAACGCAGCGATGGTCGTCGAGGTGGGCGCGGACGCCGGTACCGGCGCGGCTGGCGGAGTGGAGGTCGTCACCGGCGCGCGGTCGAGTGCCACGACGGCGGCTCGCAGCGCTGCCTCATCGGCGAACACGCCGAGGCTCATACCCGTGTCAGCACCCGAGGCCGCCGAACGGCTGCCGACCGACGGTGCCGCGGCGCTCTTGTTGGCGGCGCTGTCCTGCGCTGCCCCGGCGGTGACACCGGCTTGGGGACGCAGCACCGTTGCGTCGGGCCGCCGTGCGACGCTGGCGACATCACTCGACCGCACCGCCGGGTTGTGCTCGCGGAGCGTGATGCCGGCGACGACGATCGCTGCGGCCGCGACCGAGGCGATCGCGAGGAGGGGTCGCCGCCAGCGATTCGTGCGCACGACCACACCGGCGTCCGGAGCGGTCGTCGAACCAGCCGACAGCTCCTCGAACGCGTCGAGTGCGGCGGCGATGTGACGGGCGCGGACGCGCGGCTCTTGCGGGTCGAGATGCCCTCCGAGAAGGGCGGACGCGAGATCGTCCCGATCGTCGTGCTCAGTCATGGTCACCTGTTTCGACGTCACCGTTCGCCGAAAAGTTCCCCGGGAACGTGTCGGCGAGGAGTCGTCGCCCACGAGCGATCCGCGACCGAACGGTGCCGATCGGCACTCCGAGCACGTCCGCGATCTCCGCGTAGTCGAGCCCGCAGACGTCGCGAAGTGTCACCGCGGTGCGGAACTCGACGGGAAGTGAACCGAGCCAGCGGTCGACCTCGTCGCGGTCGGCCACCGCGGACTCGAAGTCGTCTCGATCGACCTGTTCGACGGGTTCGACCGCGATCGGCCGCCGCCGCCGTCGTCGGAGCTCGTCGAGACAGGCGTTGGTCGAGACTCGATACACCCACGTCGAGAAACTCGACCGGCCGTCGAAGCCGGCAAGCCCGCGAACCACCGCGATCAGCGCCTCCTGGGTCGCGTCGTCGGCGTCGCTGGGATCGGCGGTGATGCGACGACAGAGCGCATGGATCGCGTCGTAGTGGCGCTCGAGCAGCGCCTCCATCGCTCGCCGGTCACCGCCTTGCGCAGCGGCGACGAGATCGGACGCGTCGGAGGTCACGTTGCCGGCCGACCCATCACCCTGACTGCGGAAATGGCGAGGTTGTACCGGGGACGTCCGTTGCCGAGTCGGGTGATCCACACGAGCACCAGGGTGCCCGGGTGGCCAGTGGTGTCGAGTGCCGTCGACCCGTTGATACCGGTCGCGCTCGCGGTTGCATCGGCTTGCGCCGGGGGACCCGTCGGCAGCGTGTCGAGCACCGAGATCTCCACGGACCAGCCCACATCGGGAGAATCGATCTCGATCCGGTCGACGACACTTCGCCGCGGCAGCGTGAGGAGCAGGCCGACGCCGCGCTTGGTGCCGAACTCCTGAGAGTTGTATGCCTCTGTCGACCAGGCGCTGCTCGGGAGGCCCTCGATCACTGAGCCGACCCTCGAGTCGTTCTCCATGCCGTCGCCGAGGGGCCGTGGATCGAACGTCTCCACTTTCGCGATGGGAATGAGTTCGGCACGCGGGGCGGTCGTGGGCGGGGGCGACGCGGACGTTCCCTGCGCGGCCTTGACCACGAGCAGCGTGATCACCGCGAGCGCACTCGCGATGAGTACCGCGAGCGTCGCGGTGCCGATTTTCGATCGAGGCGGACGTCGACGAGACGCTGCTGCAGCGGCCGGTCCGCCGGTGCGCCGCGGCGCACGGCTGCGGGTCGGCTTCGCGAGCGTCACCACCGGCAGTTCGCCGGTCGTCTTGGTGAGCGCCGAGCCGAGGGCGTCACGCAACGCTGCCGCGTCGGGGTAGCGATCGTCGGGGTTGCGTTCGAGGCAGCGCATGATCACGTCACACAGCGCGGGGCGCAGAGCGGTCCTGCGAGCAGAAAGGGGAGGTGGCGCCTGGTGCAGGCGGACGAGGGCTGTGGCCGCCGGTGACTCCGCGTGGAACGGGGGCGACCCGCACGCTGCTTCGTACAGCACCACGCCGAGTGAGTAGAGGTCGCTGCGCCCGTCGGTGCGTTCGCCGAGGACCTGTTCGGGTGAGAGATAGGTCGCGGTGCCGACCAGTGAGCCGGCGACGGTCATCTCGGTCTGTTGATCCGACTTGGCGATGCCGAAGTCGGCGAGGCGCACCGTCTGATCGTCGGCGATGAGGATGTTGGCCGGCTTGACGTCGCGGTGCACCAGGCCCTGTGCGTGCGCCGCGCCGAGCGCGTCGGCAACCCGACAGCCGATCTCGACCACGTCGATCGGCTCGAGGACGCCGGCAGTGTCGAGGCGCTGGCGGAGGCTGACGCCGTCGACGAATTCCATGACGATGGCTTCGAGGCCCGGGATCGAGCACGTGTCGTGGACCGCGACGATGTTGGGGTGACGCAGCCGCGCCGCTGCGGCGGCCTCGCGGCGGAACCGCTCGAGGAACGCGGCATCGTCGAGCAGGTGCGGGTGGAGGATCTTGACGGCGACGCGAGAGCCGTCGCGCTCGTCGATGGCACTCCACACCTGCGCCATCCCACCGGAATCGATCCGGGCTTCGAGGCGGTACCGATCGGCGATGACCAGACCGGGAGTCGGCACCACTCCCTCGGACGAGTCACCCACCCGCGCAACGCTACCGGTCAGCCTCCTCGGCCTCGGGCAGCCGTTCGTCGGTTCGTTCGACGGTGCGCGTTCGGAGCGTGCGGATCCACCACACCACGAGGACGACCAGCGCGCCGCCCGACAGGATGAGTCCGACGCCGCTGAAAGCGGTCGACCGGATGCTCTGTCGACCGGCCGCGATGACGAGCTCGTCGTCGGCGGATCGCAGCTCGACCGTGAGGAGGAACTGACCCGACGCCTGGACGCGCACCGGGACATCGATGCGAGTCGTGCCTGGTTTCAGCACGAGTGTGCGGACCTGGCCCGACGAGAACTCGAGGCGCGGGCTGCGGAGGTGCAGGCGCACGCGAGCGTCTCGATTGAGGTCGTTCGTGAACCGCAGCGGGATGTTCGCCTGGCGAGCGGTCACCGTGAGTGAGCGCGGTTTCGGCACCGAGATCTTGTGGAGATCGGCGTCGATGCGGTGCGAGGCGTCGCTGGCGTAGCCGGCCTGCTCGGCGGCCGAGAGGCTGCGGTCCTGAGCCGTCGCCATGAGGTTCGCCACTGTGGTGACGGACGGATCGTCCGCGCCGAAGATCGAGCGGAACGCGCCGACGTGATCGCGCAGCGTGGCGAGCGTTCGCGAGAGTCCACGCACGTCGATGGCACCGCTGGTGGGGGAGAGCGTTCGCACAACGTTCGATGAGCGACCGTTCGTGCGGGTCGTGAACGAGTCGGTGTCGTGGAACACTTGGTCGATCGACGCCGCGTGGATCGGAGCGCCCTCGACGTCGTCCAACATCGCGGCGAGCGCGGCGACGGTGTCCGTGGGCGTGGCGTCGTCGATCGCGATGACCGCGCCCCGGTGCCCCGTGCTCGACCCGAACCACGAAGCGAGCAACTCGGTCATCGCGAGGTTGAGGGCTGTCGCCGGCTGCTCCTTCGTATGGAGGAGGTCGCGCACGTCGGGATCGACCGCCAGGGCGTCGAGCGTCGCACCCCTCGATCCACCCAACGTGAACCGCTTCCCGTACGGATTCTCTGATCCGACCTGGCGCGACGCGGTGAGTCGCGATGGATCGACGATCACGCGGCGCACCCCGGCCTGGGTGAGCGACGAGACAGCGTTCGGTCCGACTGTCGGATCCGTGGGCCACGTCACGGTGTCGACGTGCGCGCCGAGCGCCGTGGCCACGCCCTGTTGGCCCTGGACCAGCGAGGTCTCGAGGTCGCCCAGTGAGCCGTA
>JAYTFP010000016.1:0-2508 GCA_043734285.1 Acidimicrobiaceae bacterium | reverse complement strand
TGGCAGCGTCGCCTACGCCGAGTTGCACTGTCATTCGAACTTCAGCTTCCTCGACGGCGCCTCGCATCCCGAAGAGCTCGTCGAAGAAGCTGCCCGACTGGGTCTCGAGGCAATCGGCATCTGCGATCACAACGGGTTCTACGGCGTGGTCCGGTTCGCCGAGGCCGCCCGCGGCGTGGGCATGCCGACGGTGTTCGGCGTCGAGCTCACCCTCGACTGCCGTGAGTCGCGCAACGGCTCGCCTGATCCCGACGGCCGGCACCTGGTGGTGATGGCCCGCGATCCGATCGGCTACGCGCGCCTCGCCCGAGCGATCAGCACCGCGCAAATGGCCGGCGAGAAGGCGGCGCCGCGGTTGTCGCTCGACCAACTCGGCGAGATCGTCTGTGGCGACGACCCGGGTCATGTCGTCGCACTGACCGCGTGTCGCAAGGGTGCGGTGCCCGCGGCGCTGGTCGACGAAGGGCCGGCGGCAGCGACGCGCGAACTGCGGGCGCTCGTCGAGCACTTCGGTCGCGAGCACACCTTCGTCGAGTTGTGGGACCACGGCGATCCTCTCGACTCGGTCCGCAACGACGGATTGGCCGCGTCGGCGGCCGCGGTGGGCGTCGGCGTGGTGGCCACCAACAACGTGCACTACGCGAACCCGTCGCGCCGTCGGCTCGCCACCGCTCTGGCCGCGGTGCGGGCGCGGTGCAGCCTCGACGACCTCGACGGATGGATGCCCGGGGGCGGCACGGCACACCTGCGATCGGGCGTCGAGCAGGCGCGCCGGTTCGAGCGCTATCCGGGTGCGGTCGAGACCGCCGCGCGGCTCGGTCTCGAGTGCGCGTTCGACCTGTCGTTGGTGGCGCCGAGCCTGCCGCCATATCCGTGTCCCGACGGTCCCGACGGTGTGCCGATGCGCGAGATGGCGTTCCTCCGTCACCTCGTGGCCGAGGGTGCCGCCGAGCGGTACGGGGCGCCGGGCAGTAGCCGTCACGAGTCGTTCGTCGCCACGGTCGGTCGCGATCCGTATGTTCAACTCGCGCACGAACTCGACCTCATCGAGTCGCTGCGCTTCCCGGGTTACTTCCTGATCGTCTGGGACATCGTCGACTTCTGCCGTCGCTCCGACATCTTCTGTCAGGGTCGCGGATCGGCCGCGAATTCGGCGGTCTGTTATGCGCTGGGCGTCACCAACGCCGACGCGGTCGCGCTGGGGTTGCTCTTCGAGCGCTTCCTGTCACCCGAGCGCGACGGTCCACCCGACATCGACATCGACATCGAGTCGGGCCGGCGCGAAGAGGCGATCCAGTACGTCTACGCGCGGTACGGACGCCAGCACGCGGCGCAGGTCGCGAACGTGATCACCTACCGGGCGAAGTCGTCGATCCGTGACATGGCGCGGGCGCTGGGATACGCGCCAGGCCAACAGGACGCCTGGTCGAAAGAGGCCGACCGTTGGGGGTCGCTGCCCGAGGTCGGCGCGCAGGGCGCCGTCGACATGTCCGTGCCCGATGTCGTCATCGAGTTGGCGCGCGAGGTCGAGCACTTCCCGCGGCATCTCGGCATCCATTCGGGCGGCATGGTCATCTGCGACCGTCCCGTCGTCGAAGTGTGTCCGGTCGAGTGGGCGCGCATGGAGAACCGCTCGGTGCTCCAGTGGGACAAAGAAGACTGCGCGGCGGCCGGCCTGGTGAAGTTCGACATGCTCGGTCTCGGCATGCTGACCGCGCTGCACGAGGCCGTCACGCTCGTCGGCGAGCACCACGGTGTCGAGGTCGACCTGGCGCTCATCGAACAGGAAGACGAGGTCTACGACATGATCTGCCGCGCCGACACGATCGGTGTGTTCCAGATCGAGTCGCGGGCGCAGATGGCGACGCTGCCCCGGCTGCGACCGCGCAAGTTCTACGACCTCGTCGTCGAGGTGGCGCTCATACGGCCCGGTCCGATCCAGGGCTGGTCGGTGCATCCCTACATCCGCCGTCGCAACGGTCTCGAAGAGGTGACCTATCTGCATCCGCTGCTCGAACCGTCGCTGGCGAAGACGTTGGGTGTGCCGTTGTTCCAAGAGCAGCTCATGCAGATGGCGATCGACGTCGCCGGTTTCACGCCGTCAGAGGCCGACCAGCTTCGCCAGGCCATGGGGTCGAAGCGTTCGATCGAACGGATGGAGCGGTTACGACAGCGGCTCTTCGATGGCATGGCCGAGCGGGGTGTGACGCCAGAGATCGCCGAGCAGATCTACGACAAGCTCGCCGCATTCGCGAACTACGGCTTTCCCGAGAGCCACTCGGTGAGCTTCGCCTACCTCGTGTACTCGTCGTGCTGGCTCAAGCACCACTACCCGGCCGCCTTCTGCGCGGGACTGTTGCGCGCCCAACCCATGGGGTTCTACTCACCGCATTCGCTGGTGCAAGACGCGGGCCGGCACGGGGTGGTCGTGCGTCGTCCCGACATCAACGCGTCACGGTGGCAGGCGGCTCTTGAATCAACACAGCTCGAGGCCGAGCAAGCCAACGG
>JAYTFP010000015.1:0-2464 GCA_043734285.1 Acidimicrobiaceae bacterium | reverse complement strand
CTCGGTGGTGAGCCGACCTCGCTCTGCGTTCGAGGTGTGATCCCAGACCGCGTGGAGGAGTTCATGCGCCGCGGTGACCTCCTCCATCCCGTCGAGATGGGCGTCGGTGATCTTCAGCAGCGAGATCCGTGCCGTCGTCTCGCCGGGCCCTTCGTGGTAGCAGCCGAGCACCGAGATCTCCTCGCGCAGCGGACAACTCGCGCCGAACACCGACTTGTCGACGATCTCGGGACGGGTCGAGAAGAACAGCCGCCGTCCCTCGTCCGACATGGCGGTGCGCGACGCGAGCGCGGCGACCTCGGGTGTCGACGGCGCGACGAGTGGGACCGTGATCGTGGTGCTGGTCGTCGCCCTCGACGTGAGCCGCGACCACGCCGAGCACCCTGAGGTGGCCAGCATGACCGCGGCGACAGCCAGCGCGGTCATGCCGCGGGCGGCGCGCCCGGGCGACTCAGTCGATGGTGGGAAGGACATAGCCCTCGAACTGCTCGCGCAGCGTCTTCTTCGAGAACTTGCCCACGCTCGTCTTCGGCACCTCGTCGATGAACACCACGTCATCGGGCATCCACCACTTGGCCACCCGCGGCGTCAGCCAGTCGAGGATGTCGCGCTTGGTGAGCTCGGCGCCGGGGCGCACGACCACGCAGGCGAGCGGCCGTTCGTCCCAGCGGGGATGGGGAATGCCGATCACGGCGGCTTCGGCCACATCGGGGTGCGCCATGATCTCGTTCTCGAGGTCGACCGAACTGATCCACTCGCCGCCCGACTTCACGAGGTCCTTCGTGCGATCGACGAGCTTGATGTAGGCGTCGCCGTCGACCACCGCGACGTCGCCGGTGCGCAGCCACCCATCGGCGGTGAACGACTCGGCCGAGCGGTCGTCGTTGTAGTAGCTGCCGGTGATCCACGGCCCGCGGACCTGCAGCTCGCCGGTCGATTCACCGTCCCACGGCAACTCATCCGATGTCCCCGGCTCGACGGTACGGAACTCGACACCGGGCACGATCAGGCCCACCATGGCGCGCCGCTCGGGCGTGTCCTCGAGGTAGCTCTTGATGTGGCACGCGGCGGCGACGGGCGACGTCTCGGTCATGCCCCAGGCCTGGAAGATCGGCATGCCGATCTTGGCGCGGAATCCCTCCGACATCGCCGGCGGCACGGCGGACCCACCGCACGGGATCGCTCGCAGCGACGACACGTCGTGACCGTCGATCTCGGCGAGCACTCCCATCCAGATCGTCGGGACCCCCGCAGCGACGGTGACCCGCTCGGTCTCGATGAGATTGATGATCGCCGCGGGCGAGAGGTCGGGTCCGGGCATCACGAGGGTTGCACCGGTCGCGACCCCGGCGTGCGCGAGGCCCCAGGCGTTCGCATGGAACATCGGGACGACGGGCAGGATCGTGTCGCGCTCGCATGCGCCGAGGCTGTCGTTCATCATCACGCCGAAGGTGTGCAGGACGATGGACCGGTGGCTGTAGACGACGCCCTTCGGATTGCCCGTCGTGCCCGACGTGTACATCATCGACGCGGCCTGGTTCTCGTCGGAGATGTGGAACAGGCGGGGCTCGGCCGCGGCGAGCAATGTCTCGTAGTCGTGGATCGCGATGCCGTTCGGCGCCTCGGTCGGCAGCTCACCACCGGTGTCGTTCATCACCACGACGTGGCGCACGGTGGTGAACGTGTCGAGCGTCTTCCACAGCAGCGGCACGAGGGAGTTGTCGACGAAGATCGCCTCGTCCTCGGCGTGGTTGACGATGTAGGTGAGTTGGTCGGGGAACAGTCGCAGATTCAGGGTGTGGGCGACGCGGCCCGTGCACGCCGGCCCGAAGTAGAGCTCGAGGTGGCGCGCCGAGTTCCAGGCGAACGTGGCGACGCGCCCGTCGGCCGAGATGCCCAGCTCGTCGAGCGCGGTGCCCAGCCGTCGTGTGCGCTCGGCCCAGGCGCCGTACGTGATGCGCTCGCGGCCCGTCGGAGTGTTCGAGACGATCTCCTTGGTCGGGAAGAGTCGCTCGGCCCGATCGAACAGATGGGTCAGAGTGAGCGGAAAATCCATCATCGTGCCGCGCATGGCAACACCTCCCGTGGTGGCTGAGATCTGGGCGAACGATAGCCCTCGACCTGTGGGACGCGACCCGCTGTGTCAGATCGATTCGACGCGCTGCAGCTCGGTTCGGGCGATCGCCCCGTCACGCTGCGCACCGAGCGCAGTCCGCCGGGGGTCCGCGAGGTAGGCGTCGAGCGCTGCCTCGTCGGGGAACTCGAGGAGATGGGTCTCGAGCGGGCCGTCGCCGTCGTCGCTGCGACGGGCCCTCGACAGGACCTGACCACCGTGATCGCTGAGGAGCGGCAGTACGGCGTCCTCGTAGGCGATGAGTGCATCGCCGCGGCCCGGCACCTCCCAGAGGAGCACGCTCAAGACCAGGGCCGACGCCGCGAGACGGTCGGCCCCATCGAGGGAGCG
>JAYTFP010000014.1:0-18246 GCA_043734285.1 Acidimicrobiaceae bacterium | reverse complement strand
TCAGATATTGGGTGCCACTGCGTGAACCCATACCCACAGCGTTGCGGCAGCGAGAAGAGCCGTGCTCCCGATGATGGCGGCTGGCCCTGCGTTGTCCTTCCCGGGCGGAGACGGTCTGAGTCCTACTCGCCGGACGTGAATTGCGAACTTCACACCTCCGATGAGAACAGCGAGGGAGCCCAAAGCTCCGGCCATCACCCCGGGTATCGGCAGGATGATGAACTCCAGATTGATCTCCGGGTACGGGTTGTCATTCATCGCCCACGCGGCACCGGCCCATGCAGCCGCAATGCCGCCGATGCAGACAACAGCGCCCCCAAGCATGAGTCGAAGCGCAGTCGCCCTCGGGTCGTCCTCCATCTCGTGCCGATGATACGAGTCAGCTTCTCGAAATTTCGGCCGGATGTGGAATGGAGGCAGTCGTTCTTCGCGAGCCGGGGCGCGGCAGGGTGGGTGTCAGGGGGTCGTACTTACGATCCGGCCATGACCGAACGTCCACCGCTCGACCGATCACGACCGCTCTGGGGGTTCGATCTGCGCCACGCCGCTCTCGCGCTGTTGTCCGAACGACACTCGGCGTCGATTCGCGAACTCATCGAAGAGATGGCGCGTCGGGGCTTCACCGTCGCCGGCGGCTACGCACACAAGGTGCTCGCCGACGCGCTGCGGCACGAGTTGCGCAGAGGACGCGTCCGACGAGTCGGGTGGGGCCGATACGCGATGACACAGCTGCCACCGACGACCGCCTGGCGCGTCCGCCGACGCTGGGCGCACGCCACCGGGGGCGGCCGAGAGCTCACCGCCCGATGAGGACCAGCTGCGCCACACCCGCGGCGATGATCAACACGCCACAGATGACGGCGAGGGTGATCAGCATTCGGGTGCTCACGAGTCGAGAGATTACGGTGAGCCGCTGGGCTGCTCCCAGTCGAGGAGCCCTCGATTCGAGCAGGTGAGGAGAAGGTCGGAATGCTGGACGCCGTCGGCAACGTGCAATCGGTGATGGTGCTGGGCGGTGGCTCCGAGATCGCCACGGCCACCGTCAGGCTGCTGATCGCCGGGCGCTGTCGCACGGTCATCCTCGCTGTCCGTGATGTCACCAAGGTCGCAGACCTCGTCGAGGAGTTCCGTGGCGCCGGGGCGACGACGGTCGAGGCCGTCGCCTTCGACGGGTCCGACTCCGCGAGCCACGCCTCGTTCGCCGCCGAGACCTTCAAGCGCTTCGGCGACATCGACGTCGTCATTTCCGCATTCGGCATCCTCGGCTCGCAGCCCGACCTCGAGGACGATCCCGCGGCCGCCGCCGACCTCATCGCCGTGAACCTCGGCGGCCAGGTCTCGGCGATCCTCTCGACGATCACCGAGATGAAGCGCCAAGGCCACGGCCAGATCGTCGTGCTGTCGTCGGTGGCCGGCGAACGCGTGCGCCCCTCCAACGCGGTCTACTGCGCGTCGAAGGCCGGACTCGACGGATTCGCGCAGGCGATGAGCGACAGCCTCGTCGGCACGGGCGTCGGCATCACGATCGTCCGCCCCGGCTTCGTCCACACCAAGATGACGACTGGCCTCGAAGCGGCGCCGTTCTCGACCACCCCCGAGGCCGTGGCCGACGACATCGTCGACGGCATCGCCAAGCGCTCGGCCGTCGTCTGGTCGCCGGGCATCCTCCGCTGGGTCTTCGCCGTGATGCGCCACCTCCCGCGTCCGATCTGGCGGATCGTGTCCGCCAAGGGCTGACGTGGACATCGCGCTCACCGGGTCGACCGGTCTCATCGGTACCCGCCTGGCCGAGCGCCTCACGTCTGCCGGCCACCGTGTCCTCCGCTTCGTCCGCGGAGAGGCCGGCAGCGCGACCGAGACCGACTCCGCACGGTGGGATCCGGAGAAGGGCAAGATCGACGCTGCCGCGCTCGAGGGCATCGACGCGGTCGTCCATCTCGCCGGCGCCCCGATCGGCGACCGCCGTTGGACCAGCGCCCGCAAGGCACTCCTGCACGACAGTCGCACGAAGGGAACGACCCTCATCGCCCAGTCGATCGCCGCGGCGAAGCGCCCGCCGACGACGTTCCTCAGCGGATCCGCTGTCGGGTTCTACGGCGACACCGGCGACACGCCCACCGACGAGTCGGGTCGACCCGGCAGCGACTACCTCGCCAGGTTGTGCATCGACTGGGAGGCAGCGACGACCGCAGCGTCCGACGCAGGTGTCCGTACCGTGCTGCTGCGCTCCGGTGTCGTGCTCGCCGGCGAGGGCGGCGCGCTCGCCCGACAGCTCCCCTTCTTCAAGTTGGGCCTCGGCGGCAGGAGCGGATCGGGCCGGCAGTACCAGAGCTGGATCTCGCTCGACGACGAGACCGCTGCCATCGAGTGGCTGCTCACCAGTGACCACCGCGGGCCCGTCAACCTCACGGCACCCGAGCCCGTCACCAACGCGGTGTTCGCCAGCACGCTCGGTCTCGTGCTGCACCGCCCGACGACGGTGATCCCGATGGCGGGCCCCCGACTCCTCTTCGGGCGCGAACTCGCCGACACGCTGCTGCTGACCAGCCAGCGCGTCGTGCCGCACGCCCTGCTCACGGGCGATTTCCGTTTCCGCCACGCGTCGCTCGACGACGCACTCCACGAGATCCTGAGGTAACGCATGTCCGCATCACGATCGGTCAGCGCCAGCCGCGTCATCGACGCGTCGCCGGCGACCATCTTCGGCGTCCTCACCGACGTCACGTTGCACGCGGTCATCGACGGGTCCGGCCGCGTCCGACGACCGGCCGCCACGACGCCCGCGCTCGAACTGGGATCGCGGTTCCACATGTACATGCGACTCGGTATCCCCTACCGGATCGCCAACGAGGTCGTGGAGTTCGAGCAGGATCGCCTCATCGCCTGGCGACACATCGGCGGGCACCGCTGGCGCTACGAACTCGACGAGGTCGACGGTGGCACCGAGGTGACCGAGACGTTCGACTGGTCGACGTCGCACATTCCACGGGTGATCGAGCGCGTCGGCTACCCGGCGCGCAACCTGGCCGCGATCGAGCGGACCCTTGAACTGCTCGACGCATTCGTCACGCACCGCGAGCACGCGTTCTGAACATCCGATGACCGACGCTCTATGACTGACCCCATCCGCCGCGTGGCCGCGTTCGACTTCGACGGCACCATCACCCAACGCGACACGCTCCTCGGGTTCCTCCGACACGTCGGCGGTTCGGGTCGCACGGCGCGCGCGCTGGTGACCCACTCCCCCGGACTCGCCCGCGGCCTTCGCCACGACGAGTCGCGTGACACGGCGAAGGAGGCGGTCCTGGGCGACATCCTCCGCGGCCGCGCCGAGCGAGAGGTGGTCGAGGCAGGCGGGCGCTACGCCGAGCTGCTCCCCTCCCGGTTCCGACCCGACATCGTCGAACGGGTGCGTTGGCACCGTGACGAGGGACACGAACTCGTCATCGTCTCGGCGTCGCTCGTCTACTACTTGCATCCGGTCGCCGAGGCCTTGGGCGTCGGACACGTCATCGGTGTCGAGATGGAGGTCGCCGACGACGGCCGACTCACGGGCTCGCTGGCGAAGGCGAATGTGCGCGCCGCGCAGAAGGAGGTCCGACTGCGCGAGTGGTTGGGGAATACCGGCGACAGCGCCGACGACCGCGCGCTCGAGCTGTGGGCCTACGGCAACAGCTCGGGTGACGACCAGTTGCTGGCCATGTCCGACCACCCGGTCTGGGTCGGCAAACGCGCCGACCGCTGACGGACGACTACGACTTCGGTGGCATGCGGATGCCACCATCGAGCCGGATGTCCTGGGCGTTCATGTAGTTGTTGGTGATCAGCTCGAGCGCCAGGCTGGCGAACTCCGAGGCGTAACCGAGTCGCTTCGGGAACAGCACCGACTCGCCGAGCCGGGCCTTGAACTCTTCGTTGCCACCGTAGATCGGCGTGTCGATGAGCCCCGGAGCGATTGTGTTGACGCGGATACCGGCGGCGGCGAGATCGCGGGCCACTGTCAGGGTCATCCCGACGATGCCGCCCTTGGAAGCCGAGTAGGCGGCCTGCCCGATCTGACCGTCGTAGGCGGCGACCGAGGCGGTGTTCACGATGGCGCCGCGCTGACCGTCGTCGTCAGGAGTGTTCGCGTTCATCGCAGACGCGGCCAGTCGGATGCAGTTGAACGTGCCCGTCAGGTTGATCCGGATGACCTTCTCGAAGATCTCGAGGTCGTGCGGCTCGCCGTTCTTGCCGATCGTGCGGGTCGCCCAACCGATCCCGGCACAGTTGACGAGCGCCTTGAGCGGGCCCATCTCGACGGCGGCGTCGACGCCGGCTTGCACCTGGTCGGTCTCGCACACATCGGCGGCCGCGAACAGGCCGCCGATCTCCTTGGCGAGCAGTTCACCCTTCTCCTGCTGATGGCCGAGGTCCATGACCACGACCTTCATGCCGTTCTCGGCCAACAACCGGCAGGTTGCCTCGCCAAGACCTGAGGCTCCACCGGTGACGACTGCTGATGCTCCGTTGATCTCCATGGCCGGAGAATCTAGGGGTTGACCGGACGGTCAAGACAACCCTGATGACCTCGGGCCTGCTCCGCAACCCTCGGTGATGCTCGCCGCGATCAGAACAGTTGCTGCTGTGGCGGTGCCGGGCGCTCGACGGGATCGGCCGGCCGCGCCACGCCCGCACCGTGACTCGGGGCCTGCGCCGCGGCTGCCTCGACCGCGAGCTGATCGACGAGATCGTTCATCACGTCACCGCTGTGCCCCTTCACCCACGAGAAGGTGACATCGCCACGCTGCAACACCAGATCGATGAACGGCTCCCACAGATCGCGATTGGCAACCGGCTGGCGTTGCGAGTTGCGCCAGCCGCGCGCCTTCCAGCCCCTCCACCAGTTCTGGTTGAAGCAGTGGACGACGTAGGTCGAGTCGCTGCGCACCTCGAGCGGCCCCTCCAACATCTCGACCGCGCGGAATGCGGCGACGATCTCCATGCGCTGGTTCGTGGTGTGCGGATCGTGTCCGCTGGCGAAGACCTCGGTGTCGACGGCCCACGCCCAACCACCCGGGCCGGGATTCCCGCGGCAGGCCCCGTCGGTGTACACGAGCGTCGACATTCGCCGGACCCTACCAACAACCCCCGACCAAACAGCCTTGACGTGCCACGACGGCCGTAGGCTGCGCGCGTCCACCCCGACGACTGCGCGTCCGCATGACACTCGACGGCTTCAGCAACCAGCTTCCCGACACCGATCCCGCGGAGACCTCCGAGTGGCTCGACTCACTCGACGCGGTCGCCGAGCAACGCGGGCGCGCACGCGCCTCGTTCCTCGTGAGCCGCCTGGTCGATCGCGCGCAGGATCTCGGGCTCCGCACTCCTCCGTCGACGAGCACGCCGTACATCAACACGATCCGACCCGAGGACGAGCCGTGGTTCCCCGGCGATCACGACCTCGAACGACGCATCCGCACGTTCATCCGCTGGAACGCGGTCGCGATGGTGGTCCGCGCGAACCGCCGCGCCGACGGCATCGGCGGCCACCTCTCGTCGTTCGCCAGCTCGGCGTCGCTCTACGACGTCGGCTTCAACCACTTCTTCCGCGGCAAGGACGACGGCAACCCCGGCGATCACGTCTACATCCAGGGCCACGCAGCTCCGGGCATCTACGCGCGCGCCTATGTCGAAGGACGCCTCGACGATGCCGACCTCGACCGCTTCCGTCGCGAGATCACCGTCAAGGGCCAGCCGGGCCGGGGCCTGTCGAGCTACCCGCACCCTCGGCTCATGCCGGACTTCTGGGAGTTCCCGACGGTCTCGATGGGACTGGGCCCGATCAACTCGATCTACCAGGCGCGCTTCAACCGGTACCTGCACCACCGGCGCATCGACGACACCAGCGGGTCGCGCGTCTGGTGCTTCGTCGGCGACGGTGAGTGCGACGAGCCCGAGACCCTCGGCGCGATCTCGCTCGCCGGTCGTGAGAACCTCGACAACCTGACGTGGGTCGTCAACTGCAACCTGCAGCGACTCGACGGACCGGTGCGCGGCAACGGCAAGATCATCCAGGAGCTCGAGTCGATCTTCCGCGGCGCCGGCTGGACGGTCATCAAGGTCGTCTGGGGCGGCGGATGGGATCCGTTGCTGGCCCGCGACACCGACGGCGTGCTCGTCGACAAGATGACGTCGACGGTCGACGGCGAGTTCCAGCGCTACGCGGTCGAATCCGGCGCGTATGCACGCGAGCACTTCTTCGGACCCGACCCACGACTCCGCAAGCTCGTCGAAGACCTGACCGACGACCAGATCTCGCTGCTGCCCCGCGGCGGTCACGACTACCGCAAGCTCTACGCGGCGTATCACGCGGCGGTCGGCGTCACCGGACAGCCGACTGTCATCCTGGCGAAGACGATCAAGGGCTGGACGCTCGGCGCCGAGGTCGCCGGCCGCAACGCCACGCACCAGATCAAGAAGATGACGACGGATCAGCTGCTCACGTTGCGCACGCATTTGCACCTCGACGACGTGATCAGCGACGAGGCGCTCGACGCCGAGGAACCACCGTTCATCCGACCTGCGCCCGACTCGGCCGAGGGCCGATACATCCGCGCTCGGCGCACCGCGCTCGGTGGGTCGTTGCCGCGCCGCATCGTGTCCGTTCGCCGCCCGCTCGGTGCACCGAACCCCGAGCCGTTCCAGGAGTTGCTGACCGGCTCGGGCGAGCAGGTCGCGTCGACCACGACGGCATTCACCCGACTGCTGCGCAATCTCGCACGCGATCCTGAGATCGGTAGCCGGATCGTGCCGATCATCCCCGACGAGGCGCGCACGTTCGGCATGGACTCGCTGTTCCGCGAGCTCAAGATCTACGCCGCGAACGGTCAGCACTACGAGCCCGTCGACAACCACCTGCTGCTGAGTTACGCGGAGGCGACCGACGGACAGATCCTCGAGGAGGGCATCACCGAAGCCGGCGCAATGGCGAGCTGGACGGCCGCGGCCACGAGCTACGCGACGCGCGGCGTGCCGATGATTCCGTTCTTCACCTTCTATTCGATGTTCGGATTCCAACGGGTCGGCGATCTCATCTGGGCCGCCGCCGATGCCCGCGCACGCGGCTTTCTCCTCGGCGCGACGGCGGGTCGCACGACGCTCGCCGGTGAGGGACTGCAACACCAGGACGGTCACAGCCACGTGTTGGCCTCGACGGTGCCGTCGTGTCGCGCGTACGACCCGGCGTTCGCCTACGAGATGGCGATCATCGTGCACGACGGCTTCGAGCAGATGTACCACCTCGGCCGCGACGTCTTCTATTACCTGACGCTCTACAACGAGAACTACGCGATGCCACCGATGCCGAGCGACGTCGACGAGTTGAGCGTCGCGCAGGGCGTCGTCGAGGGTCTGTACCGCTGGAAGGCCGCCGCAGCCACCGGCGACGAGGCCGCTGCGACGATTCTGTTCTCCGGCTCGTCGTGGCGTGCCGCCGACGAGGCGCGTTCGCTGCTGCTCGAGCACTACGGCGTCGCCGCCGAGCTGTGGAGCGCGACGTCGTACAAGTCGCTCCGCGAAGAGGCGATGGCAGCCGAGCGACGCAACCGCCTGCATCCCGCGGCGCTGCCGGCGATCCCGCTCGTGACGCGGCGACTGCTCGAGAGCAACGGGCCGATCGTCGCGGTGACCGACTTCCAACGACTCGTGCCCGACCAGGTTGCCCCGTGGTCGCCGCGACGCTGGCTGTCGCTCGGCACCGACGGTTTCGGCCGCAGCGACACCCGCGAGTCGCTTCGGCGATTCTTCGAGACCGACGCCGCGCACATCGTCGTCACGGTGCTCGGACAACTCGCGGCCGAGGGCACGATTCCCCGCACCGCGGTCGTCGACGCCATCGCCCGCTTCGAGATCGACACCGAGTCCGAGCCCCCCTGGGCCGTCTGAGCCGACCTACCCTGTGGCATGACCACTGCAAGCATTCCGATCACCGGTGACGCCGCCGCCGATCAGCTGCTCGTCGACGATCCGCTCGCGCTGTTGCTCGGCATGCTGCTCGACCAGCAGGTCCCGATGGAGTGGGCGTTCAAGGGACCGTTCACGTTGCGCGAGCGCCTCGGCGGACAACTCGACGCGAACGTGATCGCTGCGATGGACCCCGACGAGTTCGTCTCGATCTGCTGCGCGAAGCCGGCGATCCACCGCTTCCCCGGCTCGATGGGCAAGCGGGCGTGGGAGGTGTGCCGCCACCTCGTCGACCACTACGGCGGTGACGCGTCGGCCGTGTGGCGCGGCGCGGAGACCGGCAAGGAGCTCCTCACCCGACTGCGAGCGATCCCCGGATACGGCGAGGAGAAGTCGAAGATCTTCATTGCGATCCTCGCCAAGCGCCTCGGGGTGCGTCCCGCCGGTTGGGAAGAGGCGGCCGCGCCGTTCAGCGACAGCCAGCCCCGCTCGGTGGCCGACGTCGCCGACGCCGAGTCACTCGCCCGCGTCCGCGAGTGGAAGAAGCTGATGAAGGCCGCGAAGAAGTCGAAACAGGATTCGCCTTGACGTCCGCGTCCCCGGACGCCGCCGACATCGTCCTGGGGGTCAGCTGCGACTACCACGATGCGGCCGCAGCGCTGATCATCGAGGGCCGGATCGTGGCTGCCGCGGAGGAGGAGCGCTTCACCAGGCGCAAGCACGACGACTCGGTCCCGTCGAACGCGATCGCCGCCTGCCTCGACATCGCCGGGATCACCGCGGCAGAAGTCGGCAGCGCCGTGTTCTACGAGAAGCCGCTGGGCGTCGTCGGCCGGTATTTCACCTCACGACAGCAACTCGGCCCGGCCGGTCTCCGCTCGTTCGTCGAGGACGTTCCCACGTTGTTGCGCCGCAATCTCTGGGTCGGATACCGCATCCGGCGAGTGCTCCGCGACCTGGGCGCGAAGCGCCCGCCGACGATCGACTTCATCGAACACCATCGCAGTCACGCGGCCGCTGCGTTCTACCCCTCACCGTTCACGCACGCAGCGGTGCTGACCGTTGACGGCATCGGCGAGTGGGCCACGACGACGATCAGTCACGGGGCGGGGCATCGCCTGACGTTGCTCGAAGAGCTCCGGTACCCGAACTCGCTCGGCCTGGTCTATTCGCTCGTGACCCGGTGGTGCGGGTTCCGACCCAACGACGGTGAGTCGAAGCTGATGGGCCTTGCCCCCTACGGCGAGCCCGCCTACGCCGATGCCCTGAGCGAGTTGGTGACCGTCAACGACGACGGTTCGGTGAAGGTCGAGGCCGCGCGCCTCGGCTGGTTCAGCGGCGGGAGGGCGGCGCGCCACCTGGCCCGCCTGCTCGACGGCCCGCCCCGCGCCGAGGGGACCGACCTCACCCAGCGTGAGGCCGACCTCGCCGCATCGGTGCAGCAGCTGACCGAGACGGCCCTGCTCGCGATGGCGGTACGGGCACGGGAACTCACCGAGGAACCCGATCTCTGCCTGGCCGGTGGTGTCGCACTCAACTGCGTCGCCAATGGTCGTCTCGCGAGCGACGGACCGTTCGACTCGATCTGGATCCAGCCGGCGGCAGGTGATACCGGCAGCGCGATCGGGGCCGCACTCGCCCTGTGGCACGACGTCCGCGGCGCGCCGAGAGTCGACCACTCCCCCGCCCCCGACGGCATGTCGGGTGCACTCTTGGGACCGGCCATCGACGCCGAACACATCGCCCGATCCCTGACCGACGCGGCAATCGAGTTCACCGAGTACGAACCCGAACGGATCGACGAGCTCGTCTCGGCGCGGCTCGCGGATGGCGCCATCGTCGGTTGGTACCAAGGGCGCATGGAGTTCGGACCACGAGCCCTGGGCAACCGCTCGATCCTCGCCGATCCTCGCAACGCGCTGGTCCGTGAAGTGCTCAACGCGTCGGTCAAGGGCCGCGAGTCGTTCCGGCCGTTCGCGCCGGCGGTGCTCGCCGCGCACGCGGCGGAGTGGTTCGACCTCCCCGCACCATCCCCGTACATGCTGATCGTCGGGCGCGTCCGCGAGGAACATCTGGTCGGCGTGACGGCCGAGCCGACCACGATCGAGGAACGATCGCTGGTGCCGCGGTCGACGATCCCGGCGTGCACCCACATCGACGGGTCGGCTCGCGTGCAGACGGTCTCGCCGGCATCGAACCCGCGATTCCACTCACTCCTCGAAGCGTTCCACCGGCTCACGGGTTGTCCCGTCCTCCTCAACACCTCGTTCAACGTCGCGGACGAACCGATCGTCGCGACGGTTGTCGACGCGGTCTCGACCGCACGACGAAGCGGCCTCGACCTGCTCGTCATCGGCGGCGCCGTCATCGAGGGAGACGCGCTGCGCGGCGAACACCAACGAGCTGACGTTCTCGACGGTGCGACATGACGCGCCCGGCTCGATCAGCGCTCCGCTGGCCCCTGGCCCTCCTCGTCGTGGGAACGCCTGCATTCGTACGCACGTGGAGGCTCGACGACTACACCTGGCAGCTCTGGCCGCGGGCTGCGGGGGTCGCGGCCGCAGCGCTGGTCGCCACGATCGTCGTCGGCGTCGTCTCGCGATCACCGCGCCGGTGGGCGGTGCCGCTCGTCGCCGTGGTGGGCGGTGCCGCTGTCGAGGTCGCGGGAGGGTTCACGGTCGCGGGATGGCTGACGGTGCAGCTGGCCCTTGTCGCGTGGGTCTTCTTCGACGCGCCGACCCCTGCGCCGCGCCTCGCCGCCCCTGACCCCTCGGTGGCCGGCGTCGTGATCGCAGCGGCCGGCATCTCGACCGCGGTGGTGGCCGCAGCGGTCGACAACTCGACACTCGTGGCGACAGGTCTCCTCGCAGCCGCATCCTTGGTCGTCGTGGGCGCATCCGTCGCGCCGCGGTCGTACTCGATCGTGGCGCGCCGGGCCCGCAGCCTGCCGCGACTCGTGCGTTCGTTCGCCCGGCTCATCGCCGGTGTGGTGTCGAGCATCCTGCTGACGCTGCTCTGGATCCCGACCGTCCTCGTCCCCTGGATCGCCCACCGCGTGACCCGACTCGACATCACCGCCTCGCCGACCGCATCCGGATCGACGTGGGTCGAACGCAACGGCGCCGTCGAGACACCCGCACGGATGTGGGCCTCCGATCCGAACCGCCGGCGCCGAACCCCGCTGGGAACCCTGCACCGGGCGGCGACCACCATGCTCGGGCTCCTCCTGATCGCCGCTGCCATCGCCGTCCCGATCGCCGCGGCGCGTGACGGTCACGCTCCGCGGCCGGTCATCCCCACGCTCGACCTCGGCGGTGATGCCACGTTGACTCCGTCGGCGAGCAACTCACCGACGACCACGTCGCCGACCGACGTCGTGATCGAACGTATGCAGCGCCAGCCCTGGTTCTACGACCTCGGCCACGTGTTCACGGACATGTTCACACGCACCCACTTCACGCAGTGGGTGGGTCAGGTACTGCCCGACACGACCTCGAACTACCTGAACATCAAGGACGGCTCCCGCCACAGTTGGGCGCCAGCCGTCACGGGTTGCGGCACGCCGTTACGAGTCTGGATGTTCGGGGGCTCCACGCTGTTCGGCGTGGGTCAACGCGACGAGCAGACCGTGTCGTCGGAGGTGGCCCGTGCGGCCGCGGCGACGGGCATCCGGATGGACATGCGGAACTATGGCGTACCGGGTGACGTCTCGTGGCAGGAAAACCGTCGACTCTCCCGACTGCTCTTCACCACCAGCGAACGACCCGACCTGGTGATCTTCTACGACGGGTTCAACGACCTGCACTCGTTCGTCGAGGCGAGGGGCACGGCGCGTGGCGCCCCTGGCGACTTCCTGGGTCCACTCGACCGCCTCCACATGAAGGTGCTCGACAACCTCCAGGTCCTGAGCGACGACCAGACCTACCAGGGCCGCGTCCCCAAGGTCGCGCCCGACCCGCGGGTTCCCGTGTCGGTGGCGGTCGATGCGACCGAGATCCAATACGGCGCGGCGGATCGCGAGGCCCATGCCCTGGTCGAGGCGTTCAAGATCCGGATGGTGCACTTTCACCAGCCCAACCTCGCGCTCCGTGCCGAGATCGTGCCCGGCGAGCCCGTCAGCGATCCCGACTCGACCACAGCGGCGCGGCTCATGCGCGACCACCTCCCGAAGGGCATCGTCGACGTCTCCTCGGCGCTCGACTCGGTTCGCGAACCGCGTTACAACGACGCGGTGCATGTGGAGGAGGCCGGCAACGTGCCCATCGCAGCCGCGATCTTCCGGAGCCTTCAGCAGAGCCAGTCAGCGCTCCTCGCATCGCACAAGGGGCAGCCATGCTCGTGATCGAGGAGATCGGCCGGGTCCTCGGCCAGATCCTGGGCTTCACGATCGCGACGCGCCGGATCCTGCTGCTGTTCGTGTTGGTCGCGGCGGCGGTGATCCTCGTGCTGTCGATCACCGTCGCGACCATGACGCCCGTGGCGATCTATCCGTTCATCTGAATCGGAGGGCGCAGCAGGGCATCAGTTGGGTCGGTCGACCCGTGTGTTGGTTCGGAGATGTCGTATACTTTCACCGCATGACAGCTCAACCTGTGACGCGGCCAGAGAGGGCTGATGCGCGCAGGTCGCCGAGGGAGTCGACCGAGACACTCACCGCGGCCTGGTCGCTCCCGCTCCGGCGGCGGGGTGCGGTCATCACCGGTGAAGCGGAGGTCACGAACTACTCCGGCGAAGGACTCGCCCTCCGGTGCCTCCTCGTTCGCGGCATGAGACCGGGCGCCAGGATCACGGTCTCGGTCGACGGGCAGGTGGCCGACGTCGTCATCCGTCACGCCCCCGCAGGCGCGGCCGGCACGATCGGCGAGTGCGGAGTGGAGTTCGCCCGCTCGTCCGCGATGCTGCGGCGGCGCCTCGACAACCACAGCCCGTTGCTCGAGCACCTCGACGTGTTCACCACACCGCCGGGCTCGAACGGCGGAGCGCACACCGCGTCGGAGCTCTGGCAACGAATCGGCCAAGTCGGCGGCCTGAGAGAACGGCTCGGCCGGAACCGGCTGGCTGTCGCCGGCACTGCAAGCGTGATGGTGATCGTCCCGATGCCACTCGTCGAGCATCACGACCTCGCGGCGCACATCGAAGCCGCGTGGGCCGGCCACCAATCGCCACGACGCACCTTCGGCTGAACTGATCCGAGACCGAACGCGACCTACATGCTGAGCGCGTTGTGCTGGCGGGCGAGCCAGCCGAGCAGCACGGCGATCGCCCTGGGATCGTGGCGCAACTCGTGGCCGCCACCACCGACGATGCGCAGCTCGGCGTCGCCGTGCGCGTCGGCCATGACGCGGGCATCGAGGCTCGGCACGAGGTCGTCGGCCTCACCGTGCAGCAGCAGCAGCGGACGCGGCGCCAGCTCGGCCGCCGCCTTGACCGGATTGATGTCGCGGAACTCCGCTGTCCAACGATCGAACGACGGCGGGAACTTCTCGTCGTGCACCACGCCCACCTGACGCGCATGCAACAGCAGTCGGCGTGGGTTGCGGTACCAGTCGTCCCAGTCGGCGGGCGCGGCCATCGCCGCGACGCCGCGGATCTCGGGATTGCGCGCGCCCTCGCAGATGCACAGCGATCCCCCGCTGCCGTACCCCGACAGCCACACACCCGACACGCCGAGTTGTTTGACGTGTTCGACGGCGGCCGAGATGTCGTCGAGCCAACCGCTCAACGAGAAGTTGCCCTCAGCCTTACCGCAGCCGCGGAAGTTGATGGTGAGGACGAGCCATCCCATCTCGTGCGCGATGCGGTCGGCGAGTTCGGGGAACGACTTGCCCGATGCCGGCGCCTCACGCCCTCGCACCGGGAAGCCGTGGCACAACACGAGACCGGGAACGGGAATGGGCGACACCGGAGGCTCGGCGAGGTGAGCGGACAGACGCAGGTCGCCGGAATGGAACCAGTAGTCCATCTTCGGCCCGGCGTCGTCCTCCTCCACGGTGATCGGAGCCGACCCGGCGTCAGGCGTCGACGTCGGCCGACGAGCGACGTCGCTGCTTGCGGTAGAGCTTGTAACCGCGGTTGCGGGCCTCGGCGAGCGTGTCGGGCCCGAAGCACAGGTACGTCTCGGCAGCCAGCAACTCGTCGATGACCGGCTGCTCGGCGTCGTCGAGTTCGTCGATGTCGTAGACGACCTGCGTGCGCTTGTCGCCGACGAAACGGTTGTGTTCGAACTTCCCGAGTCGATGCATCGCCTCATCGTAGGGCGGCGCGGTCGACCGGCGGCTACTCGCTCGGCGCTCCGCCCACCCGCGGCCCGATGGCGCCGATCGCCTCGTAGTAACGCTCCTCCGCGGCGAGGATCGCGACCACCTGCTCGTCGGTCACCTCGAGTTCGGCCTCGTCAGCCAGACCGATGATGTACGCCACCGGCTCGTCGTCGCGGACGACGACCAACTCGTCACCGATGTCGTCGTCGGTGCGGTACGAGGCGACCCCGCGCTCACGGAGGTAGTCGACGTGCCAGCCGAGCACCTGCCGGACGTCGTCGAAGGTGATCACCGCAGTGATCTCCGGCGGGAGGTGGCCGGCGACGAAGTCGACGGCATCCTCGAGGTCATAGACGGTGCGACGCGGCTTGTCGGCGAGCTTCGCGGTCACCCCGCCCACCGAGACGGCCGCGACGACGAACGTGACCAGGGCCGAGAGCACCACGAAGATCCAGATCACCGGGCCACATTAGAGTCGGGGCCAGATGTCGACTCGCCGCAACGCACCGCTGCTCCTCGCGATCCTCGTCGAGTCGATGGGCTACGGAGCCATTTTCGGACTGCTCGGCCACCTCCAGCGCGACTACCACCTCGGCCACATCGGCCTCGCGCTGGTGGCGAGTTCGGCGTTCCCCGCCGCCTTGATCGGCCAGCTCGGCCTCGCCCGTTTCGCCGACCGCGGCTACACCCGCCAGCTGTTGTGGGCCGGGCTCGCGACCGCCGCGCTGGGGATGATCTGGTTCCTCGTCGGAAGCCATCTCTGGGAGTTCGTGCTCGCCCGCGCCCTCGTCGGACTCGGATCGGGGACGTTCATCCCCGCGGCGCGTCGCGTGGTCATCCATCGAAGTCCCGACAACGCCGGCGAGGCCGTGGCGGTCGCCGGTGCGGCCGACATCGGCGGCTTCCTCATCGGCATCCCCGTCGCGGTCGGGCTGAAGGCGCTCGGCGAGAACATCAGCCTGCCATGGGGCATCCACCCCGTGAACTTCCCCTTCGGCGTCATCTGCGTGCTGCTGTTGATCGTCGGTCCGTTGGCCACGCTGATGCCCGAGCCCGAGCCCGATCCCCGCCGCGAACGCCAAGCGTTGCGCTCGGTGTTCGCGCTGCCGGCCGCACGCGCAGGGCTCGCCGTCGGCATCGGCTTCTCCGTCGCGATCGGCACGCTCGACGCGATCGCCTCGAAGTTCATCCTCGACCTCGGCGCCTCGGACGGCGAGCTGGTGATCGTGATGATCTCCCTGGCGGTGCCGCTCGTCCTCTTCATGCCCGTCGCAGGACGGCTCGTCGACCGACTCGGGCCGCTGCGCGCCGGAGCAGGCGCACTGTTCGCGACCGTGCCGGTCCTGCTCTGCTACGGACTCACGACCCGCTTGTGGGTCATCGCCATCCTCGGGGCGTGCCAGGCCCTGGCGAACTCAGTCGTCTACACCGCCGGGCAGGCCGCCGTCGCGAACTCGACGGCGCGCCACGGCGTCGTCGCTGCCGGTCAGGGTGCCTACGAGGCGACCGCCGCGACGGGCGGCTTCGTGTGCTCGCTGCTCGCTCCGCTGATCTACCACAACCCGCTCCGGCGCGATCCGGTCACCCACCTCCTCAAGCACAACTGGGGCGCGTTGCCGATGTGGGCGACGATGGCGACGTTCGTCCTGATCGCGGCGCTGGCGTCGCGTTATTGGGCGCGCCAGGCCCCCGAGCACGACGACGAGCCCATCGAGGAAATCCACGCGCGTCCACGGCCCGACTTCACCGAGATCGGGCACTGATCATCGGGCACTGACCGCCCGCAGGTCGTCGGGTCAGATACCGATGCGCTGTGCGAGCAACTCGCGGTGGTACGTCGGATCGCCGAACAGCAGCTCGGAGCTCTTCGCACGCTTGAAGTAGAGGTGCGCGGGGTGCTCCCAGGTGAACCCGATGCCACCGTGGATCTGGATGTTCTCGGCGGTCGTGTGGAAGTACGCCTCGGAGCAGTAGCTCTTGGCCAGTGACGCCACCGACGGCAGTTCGTCGTTCAGCTCGGCGGCGCACCAGCCGGCGTAGTACGCGGCAGACTTCGCGGACTCGACCTCGAGCAGCATGTCGGCGCACTTGTGCTTGATGGCCTGGAACGAGCCGATCGGACGGCCGAACTGCACGCGGTCCTTGGCGTACTGCACCGCCATCTCGAGGCACTCCTGCGCGCCGCCGACCTGCTCGGCGGCCAGCGCCACCGCGGCGAGATCGAGCACGCGGCTCATCACGTCCCAGCCCTTGCCCTCTTCACCGATGAGGCGGGCGGGCACCGAGTCGAACGTGAGGCGTGCCTGCTTGCGGGTCTGGTCCATGGTCGACAGCGACTCGCGCGTGAGGCCCGACGCCGTGCCGTCGACGGCGAAGAGGCTGACACCGTTCGTGGTGCGTGCCGCGACGAGCACGAGCGATGCGATGTGTCCGTCGAGGACATACATCTTCTCGCCGCTCAGCGTGTGGCCGTCACCGGACGCGGCGGCGGCCATCGTCACGCCGGCCTCGTCCCAGCGGCCGTTCGCCTCGGTGAACGCGAGCGTCGCGATCGTCTCGCCCGACGCGATGCCCGGCAGGTACTCGGCCTTGGCCGACTCGTCGCCGCAGCTGATCAGCATGTTCGCCGCCAGCGCGACGGTCGCGAAGTACGGCGCACACAACAGGCGGCGGCCCATCTCCTCGAGCACCACGATCAGCTCGATGTAGCTGTAGCCCGATCCGCCGAACTCCTCGGGGATGATGAGCCCTTGCAGCCCCATCTGCTCGCCGATCTGCGACCACACGGCCGGGTCGTAACCCTGCTCGGTGTCCATCTGCTCGCGGACGGCCGACTCGGCGCTCTTGGCGTTGAGGAAGTCGCGGACGACCTTGCGGAGTTCTTCTTGTTCTTCGGAGAAGGCAAAGTTCATGCCGGAGATTCTGTGTCGACTGCGGGGTCGACGCAATCGGGTGTGCGTACACTCGCGTACACATGCATCGAATCGGAATTCGAGAGGTACGTGGAGACCTCGCGGCCATCGTGCGTCGGGCCGGCGCCGGCGAGCGGCTCGTCATCACGGTCGACGGGCGACCGGTCGCGCAACTCGGACCGCTCGAGAGCGATGGCGACGACCTCACGCTCGACGACCTCGCGGCCCGAGGACTGGTCGTGCTCCCCCGTCGCGACGACCGACCGCCGCCCGACTTCGTGATGCCCATGTGGGCCGGTACCCGCCTCGATCAATTGCTGCGCGAGGTGCGCGGACGATGACCCTCGCGCTCGACACCACTGCGCTGCTCGCGCGCTATCTCGACGGGCCCTACCGGGTCGTCATCCTTGATGCGATGACGGCCGATCCCGACTGGTGCGCCTCGGCGATGGCGCTCAGCGAATCGCTGATGCTGATCGACCGCATCGGCGACGATCCGGCCCGCGCTGATGACCTGCGACGAGCGGTGCGCGACGACTGGGAGCGCATCGCCGTCGTCCCGGTCGACCAGCGCTGCCTCGACCGGGCGGCCGAGCTGGGACGCACGCAACCGCTGCGAACCGTCGACGCGATCCACCTGTCGGCGGCCGACCGCCTGCCGCGCCCGACCACGTTCGCCACCTTTGACCCGGCGCAGATCCCTGTCGCACTCGGTCTGGGGTTCGACGTGCTGAGCACGCCGTCGTCCTGACATGTCCGACGCGGCAGATCGCCGCCATCAGACGCGACGCCGCGCGACAATGCCGACATGACCGACACGCTGCATCACAGCGACACCGACCTCGAGATCCACAAGATCGTCGTGGGACCCTTCGAGAACAACGTGTTCGTCCTCCGCTGCCGTCACACCGGTGACGCAGTGCTGATCGACGCGGCGAACGAGCACGAGAAACTGCTCGACCTCGCCCGCGCCCTCAACGTCCGTCGCGTCATCGAAACGCACGGCCACTGGGACCACATCCAGGCCATCCCCGAGATGCGCGACGCCGGCTACTCGGTCGGCGTCACGCAGGCCGACGCCGCCATGCTGCCGAGCTACGACGAGATCATCGACCACGACACGGTGATCG
>JAYTFP010000013.1:0-4039 GCA_043734285.1 Acidimicrobiaceae bacterium | reverse complement strand
GGCGATGTCGGGCACACCGCCCGATGTCACGATCACTCGACCAGACGGCTCTCTGCACGCCAACGATCAACGCTGGCGCGACCCATCACGCTCACGGCGCGACGCCGAACGCGCCGCGGTCCTCGCACAGTTCCGCCGAGAACGACGCCGACTCTGGCTCACCAACAGTCCCGCGCGCCTCACCGTCATCGGTCCGGCGACGTTTCGGGAATCCGGATGAGTGATCAGGCGCGAGGCTCACAATGTGACGTGACACGGACTGCGCCCCGAGTTGGCGTCATGCTTCGATGGGATTGCGCCAACCGCTGTGGGTCGATGGGACTGACGAATACAACGAGGTCGCGATCCCTGAGACGGTGGAACTCCTGTCCGGGTTCTCCTTCCGCTCGCTGATCTCCGACGGATCTCGGCTGAGACTTCGGGACGTCGATCCTTCCGGCACGACCACCGCGCTAGCTGACGGCACTGTGATCGGCATGACCAGCGACGAGGCGGAGGGTCGGCCGGAGGGTGGCTACTACTTCGTCGTCGACCCTGCGAGCGGCAGTGTGCTCGTCCCGTACCTGAACGATCACGCCGGGACGACGGTGGCGGCATTCGTCCGACCGATGCGCGCGTGGGTTGATGACGTGATGGTCAGGTTTGACGGCGTTGGTCACCGAACTATCGAGTCCGTAGTGAGCGATGCAAGGTGACTCGCCTAGCTGCGGCTCAAGCGGAGTAGGGGAGGCCCATCCGGTTCGTTGACCGCTCGACCTACCGAAGCTGCGCGGGCGCGACCCTTGACTGACACGAGCGCGTTCGGTGAAGCGGCTCGTTCTCAGCGGATGAGGTCGGAGAGCGCCGTCGCGACGCCGAGTGAGAATCGCCGGTAGCCGCCTCCGCTGCGGAATTCGCGCAGCACGGGACCGACCCGCTCCGCGCGGGCGGGCGAGAGCTCGGTGCGAAGCCGCAGGTGTTCGTCGGCCTCTTGGATCTGACGATCCGACATGCTCGACGTGAGACCGGTGGCCAGCAGGCGCCGGTCGATCTCCTGGATGTGGATCCGGTGGAACTCGGTGCGCTGTTCGACCTGCTCGGGGGTCACTCTGAACTGCGCGAGGTGCAGCGCGGCGCGCGGGGCGAGGCGACGGATCTTGAGTGCGGGGATGCCGATCTGCTGATCGCGGTGGATGCGGTAGTCGACGAGTTGATCGGTCACCAGCGCGACGGGACCGACGGCCGCCGCGAGCAGCGAGATCCATCGGTCGTAGATCATGTCGGGCAGATCGGGATGAAGGCCTGACGGGAAGGGGAGCAGCGCGGGGATCAGCTCGGCGCGCACCGCGGAGGTGCAACCCGACATGATCTGGCGCGACATCATCTGGCCGAACGAGTCGCGGGCCATGGCCTGCACCTGACGTGCCGAGAAACCGGCGACGCGCCAGCGCGACGGGTCCATCAACGCGCCGTTCGCGTCGATGAGGCGCGCATCGGAGAAGGCGAGCAGCGCATTCGGCTCGGCGCGCATCCGGTCGACGAGCACGGAGATCTTGTCGCTGCGCCAGCGGTCGTCCTGGTCGCAGATGACGATGATGTCGCCCGTGGCCATCTCCATCGCCTCGGCGAAGGTCGCGGCGGTGCCGAGATGGTGCTTGCGGTCGACGATACGGACCTTGAACGGAGCCGAGACCCGGAAATCGCGTAGCAGCGCGACTGTGTGATCGTGCGATGCGTCGTCGACGACGACGACCTCGTCGGGCGGCCGCAGTTGGTTGGCCAGGCTGGTCAGCTGCTCAGCGAGGAAGTGCTCTCCGTTGTAGGTCGCCAGCACCACCGAGACGCGCTCCGCGAAGGCACCGCATGATGTCGAGCTTCCCCTGTGCATGAGCTTTTCAGGATAGTCCCGGACCGTCGGAACATGAAGGGTTCTTGCTCGGCCCGGGGCTCTGGCTCGGTCAGCCCCTGGGAGGCTTGATCATCTGCCACAGGCGGGCGTACAGCTGGTCGAAGACCGCGGCCACGTCGGCCCCTCTCGAACCGGTGGCGTGGATGGCCCGGCGGGCCGCGGCCGCCTCGGCCAGGACGATCCGGTTCGGGATCGCGGGCTCCCACAGGCTCGACTGGCCAACGGTGCGGCGCAGCTCCTCGGAGTGCAGCGCAGCGTCGTTTCCCCGGGCGGGCATGCGATTGATGATCACCCCGGCGAGATCGAGCCGCTGATTGTGGTGCTCCCAGGTGTCCTCGATCAGATCGGCAACGGGATTGATGCCCCGGAGGCTGAGCGCGGTCGGTTCGACAACCAGGATCGCCTTGCCCGCGGCGGCCAGTCCGTTGGTCGTGAGCGCGCCGAGCGACGGAGGCGAGTCGATCAGGATCACGCCGTAGCTCTTGGTCACCCCGTCGAGCCCCTTGCGCAGTCGCGTCTCGCTCTTCGCGCCGAGCAGCGCCGATTCGAAGCCGCCGCGCATGACCTCGAGCCCTTGCAGCGATGGGACCGACGGCACGACGTCGATCAGGTGACTCCACTCGGAACCGACGATCGCCTGACGGATCGAACCCGAACGGTTCGATGACAACACGTCCATGACCGATCGCTCGACGCGATCCGCGTCGATGCCCAGCACCCAACTCGCGGCACCCTGCGGATCGAGATCGATCACCAGGACGCGATGCCCCTTGGCCGCAGCGGCCGACGCCATCCCGAGGACGGTGGTGGTCTTCCCGACGCCGCCCTTCTGGTTCACGATGGTGACGACCTCGCCCATGTCGTCATGCTTGCACGGTCTGGACGCGGCTTCAGCATCGTTGTTCTACGTTTGCTACATGAGCTTGATCGACCAGTTGCGATCCGAGGTGGCCGACCACATCGACGACGTGGTCGAGCTCCGGCGGGCGATCCATCGGCACCCCGAACTGGGTATCGACAACCCTGCCACGCAGCGACGGATCGTCGACGCGCTGGAGGGGCTCGGGCTCGATGTGCATGTCGGCGAGGGCCAGATCTCCTCGGTCGTCGCCGATCTCCACGGGGCATCGCCTGGCCCGGTCTTCTTGTTGCGCGCCGACACCGACGCGTTGCCGATGCACGAGGAGTCGGGCGAGCCGTTCTCGAGCGAGGTCGGCGGACGGGCGCACGCCTGCGGGCACGACGCCCACGTCGCGATGCTGGTCGGTGCGGCGCGGATCCTCGCGGGCCGCCGTGACGAGGTCGAGGGCACGATCCGCTTCATGTTCCAACCCGGCGAGGAGGGTTCAGGAGGCGCCGCACACATGATCGACGAGGGCGTGATGACCCTTCCCGACGGCCGCGCCGTCGAGGCCGCGTTCGCGATCCACATCACGCCGAACGCGCCCACGGGCGTGGTCGCCGCTCGGCCGGGACCGTTGCTGGCAGCGACCGACGACTTCGAGGTGGTCGTGCACGGCCGGGGCAGTCACGCGTCGAGTCCGCACATGGGCATCGACCCGCTGCCGGTGGCGTGCGAGATCGTCACCGCGCTCCAGACCTTCGTGACCCGCCGCGTCGACGCGTTCAATCCGATCGTCCTCACGGTCGCGCAGATCCACGCGGGCACCGCGACCAACGTGATCGCCGAGCACGCGAATCTGAACGGCACGATCCGCTCGGTGTCGCCCGAGTCGCGGGCGCGCGCGGTGCTCGGCTTCGATCGGATCGTCCGAAACATCGCTGCCGCGCACGAGTGCGAGGTCGAGATCGACCTCCAGCAGGGCTATCCGGTGACGGTGAACGACGGGGGCTTCCTCGCGTTCGTGGAGGGCGTGATCGGTGACGTGATGGGACAGGGCTCGTACTTCGAGCTGCCAACGCCGCTGATGGGCGCGGAGGACTTCAGCTACGTGATCGACCGCGTACCCGGGGCCATGGTGTTCCTCGGCGCGTGCCCGCCCGAGATCGAGAACTTCCTCGACGCCCCGTCGTGTCACTCGAACCTCATGCGGATCGACGAAGCGGCGTTCGCCCACGGCGTGGCGCTGCACGTCGCGGTGGCTCTGGCCTATTCGCGTCGCTGAGCGGCGCGGGTCTCGTTCAGCGCGC
>JAYTFP010000012.1:0-8517 GCA_043734285.1 Acidimicrobiaceae bacterium | reverse complement strand
TGTGTGAATCGCGGGCGCCATCCGCTTCGGATTCACACATGTCGCCGCGGGATCGCCTCCGCCGGCCAACGTCCGGCGACTGTGATCATGGCTGTCGGTGGCCGCTCGTAGCCTCGCCGCTCATGGCACAGCGCATTTGGCGCGCCGTTGCCGAGCTCGCGGCCTCTCAGCACGGCGTCGTCACACGATCGCAGGCCGCCGCCCACAACATCACCCAGACGAACATCCGGACCGAACTCGGTCACGGGCGTCTCATCGAACCCGTCCGCGGCGTGCTCTGCGACCCGCTCGCTCCGCGCAGTTGGCGCCAGAGTATCATGATCGCTGTCCTCGCAACAGGCGGAGTCGCGTCAGGTCTCACCGCAGCAGCGCTGCACGGGCTCGAAGGGCTCGAGGCGACGAACGTGATCGAGGTCACGGTGAGCCGTGGAGGTAGGCGCGCGGTGCCTGGGGTGGTCGTGAGATCCACGAGCCTTCCGCCAGCTCATCAGGTGACGACGGTGGATCACATTCCGACCTTCTCGCTGGCGCGGACTCTCGCCGAACTCGGGCGCGATGTCGACGACGACGGCGTGGAGCGAGCACTCGATGCGCTGCTTCGCTCGGGAGTGTCCCTGCGGTGGATCACGGCGACGCTCGACGAGATCGGTCGACCCGGCGCGAGCGGAACGGCTGCCCTCGCGCGGGTGCTGGCGCTTCCCGATCGTCAAGGCCGGGTGCACGACTCGTTCCGAGAGCGGGTCACTGAACGACTGCTCGCTCGCGCCGATCTCGGGGCCATCGAGCGGCAGCATCCGGTGTTCGACGACGGCGGCACCTTCCTCGGTCGCCTCGACCTCGCGGTCGTCGACGCCCGGGTCGGGATCGAGTATCACAGCGACCAGTGGCACTTCGGGCCCCGAAAGGGCCGCGGAGATCGACGCCGCGACCTGGCGATGGCTGGCGCCGGTTGGGAAGTGCTCTACATCGATGCCGCCGACCATCGCTCACCGAACTCCGCCGTCGCGCTCGTGGCGAAGGTCGTCAGCCAGCGACGAGCGTCAATTGTGTGAATCTGCGGCGCCATGCGCGTCGGATTCACACAATTCGCCGAGCCCGTGTCGGCGTGTACATCGATTCAGCCGGGCCAGACGATGGACTGGAGTTCGCTGTAGGCATGCAGCCCAAACGATCCGCCGTCACGGCCGACGCCCGACTGCTTGAAGCCGCCGAACGGCGCTTCGTGGTTGCGTTGCAGCGAGTTGATGCCGACGTTGCCGGATCGCAACCGCTTCGCGACCGCCCACGCCTTGCCCGTGTCCTTCGTGAACACGTAGCTGTACAGGCCGTAGTCGCTGTCGTTGGCGATCGCGACCGCTTCGTCATCGTCGTCGAACGGCACGACCGCGACGACCGGACCGAAGATCTCTTCGCGCACCGCGTGCATCTGGTTGGTCGCGTTCGCGATCAGTGTCGGTGCGACGTAGAAGCCCTTGTCGAAGTCGGGACGTGTTCCGCCGGCGACGATCTCGGCGCCCTCGTCGCGAGCCGACTGCACGAACCCCTCGACGCGGTCGCGGTGCACGCCGGTGATGACGGGGCCGACGACCGTGTCGCGCTCGAGCGGGTCGCCGACCTTCATCGCACCCGCAGCGGCGGTGAGCCCCGCGACGAGTTGCTCGTAGATGCCGCGCTGAGCGATCACGCGCGTCGGCGAGGTGCAGATCTGACCCGAGTGGAAGCCCCACACCGACGCGATGCCACCGATAGCGGCCTTCAGGTCGGCGTCGTCGTAGACGATGCACGCGCCCTTGCCACCCAGTTCGAGCAGCATTCGCTTCATCGATCCGCCGGCGACCTCGCCGATGCGGCGACCCACACCCGTCGATCCGGTGAAGCTGACCATGTCGACGTGCGGCGAGCTGACGAGCGCCTCGGAGGCAGCGATGTCGGTTCCGCAGACGACGTTGAGCACGCCCGGCGGGAATCCGACCTCGTTCATCAATTCGATGAGCTTGATCACCGCCAACGGATCCTGCGGCGCCGGCTTGACCACCACCGTGTTGCCCATCGCCAACGCGGGGCCGATCTTGCCGGCCATGTTCACGACCGGGAAGTTGTACGACGTGATGCAACTCACCACACCGACGGGCGCACGGTGCCCGACTCCCGAGATCAACCCGCCCGGAGCGAGCGCTGTGTTCGGCATGACGGCCGGTTCGAGCGTGATGAGTCGTGACTCGAGCGCGCCCTTCGCATAGCGGCGGAACCGGGCCGACACCTGCGGCACCTGGATCGACTTCGCCGTGCGCATCGTCGCGCCGGTCTCGGCCTGCACGAGCGGGACGAACTCGTCGGCGCGTTTGTCGTAGAGCTCAGCCGCGCGTTCGAGCAGCTCGGCGCGGTACTCGGGAGTGGTCGCCGACCACGAGTCGAATGCCTCGGCAGCGGCGCGGGTCGCGTCGAGCGACTGCTCGACGGTCGCCTGCGGCGCGAGTCCAACGACCTCCTCGGTCGCCGGGTTGATGATCTCGTAGGTGCCGCCGGCGCCGGTGACTCGCTCGCCGCCGATGATCAGGTCGTAGCCGTCGCTCACTTGGCGAGGTCCAGTCCGAGCATCTCGATGGCGTTGCCGCGCACCAGTTTGTGGATCACGTCGGCGGGCAGATGGCCCATCAGCTTCTGCGCCGTCTCCTTCGAGTGCGGCCAGGTGCTGTCGGAGTGCGGATAGTCCGTCTCGAAGCAGATGTTCGAGATGCCGCACTTCTCGAGGTTGTCGAGGCCGTACTCGTCGTCGAAGAAGCACCCGTAGATCTGGCGGTAGTAGTAGGTCGACGGCGGCTCGGTCACCTTGTCACTCACCCCGCCCCAGCCGCGGTTGTCTTCCCAGACCTTGTCGGCGCGTTCGAGGATGTAGGGGATCCAACCGATCTGGCCCTCGCTGTAGGCGAGCTTCAGCGTCGGGTACTCGGCCAGCCACCCCGAGAAGAGCCAATCGGCCATCGAGCTCATCGCGTTGCCGAACGTCAGCGTCGATCCAACGGCGGGCGGTGCATCGGCCGAGGTCGACGGCATCTTCGAGCTCGACCCGATGTGCATGTTGATGACGGTCTCGGTGTCGCGGCACGCCTGGAAGAACGGCCGCCAGTAGTCGGTGTGGATCGACGCCAACCCGAGGTACGGCGGGATCTCGCTGAAGCACACGGCGCGCACGCCGCGTGCCGCGTTGCGTCGTACCTCGGCGGCCGCGAGTTCGGCGTCCCACAGCTGCACGATCGTGAGCGGGATCAGCCGACCGAACGAGTCGCCGCACCACTCGTCGACCATCCAGTCGTTGTAGGCCTTCACGCAGAGGTCGGCGAGCTCCATGTCGGTCGCCTCCATGAAGGTCTGGCCACAGAACCGCGGGAACGACGGGAACGCCATCTGCGCCTCGGTCCAGTTCGCGTCCATGTCCTCGATGCGCGCGGCCGGATCCCAGCAGCCCTTGCGCATCTCGTCGTAGGTGATGCCGACGACCTTCACCTCGTCGCGCTCGAAGCCGACCGCCGCCGACAGCCGCGTCTGGGGCACCTTCAAGTCTTCGTAGAGCCACCAGTCGCAGAGGTCGCCCTCGGGGTTGGGTTCGTAGCTGAAGACGCCGCCGATGAACTGCATGTCGCCGGCTTCCTGCACGACGCGCGGCCCGACATCGCGGTACTTCGCGGGCAGTCGGTCCTGCCAGACGTTCGCGTGCTCGATCACATGATCGTCGACGGAGATGAGCTTCGGGAAGTCGTCCATCGCGAAATGGTATCCCGTTTCTGACGGTGTGTCAGAAACAGCGCGGGCCCTGCAGAAAGGGCGGCTCAGCCGTGAAACGAGGCGGCCTGGAGCAGCACTCCGAGGTTCCAACCGAGCACGATCACGTAGGCCACGAGCACGAACGTCATGGCCCGGTCGGCAATCTTCGAGGTCGCCGGAGCGCGCAACAGCAGCACGCCGACGGAGATCGCGATCAGCGACTTCAACACCAGGGGCAGCGCCGGATCCTTGATGATCGGCTGCATCACCGGGTTTCGCTCTTCGCCACCGAGCCGGATGATCGCCTTCGTCATCAACACGTCCGCGATGTTGAAGATGAGCAGAAACAGCGCCATGAAATAGCGGTGGACCGGGATGAGGGGCGCGTCGGACTCGAGCTCGCGTTCGCTCGTTGCGTTGCTCACGGCGCCACGCCCCCTTTCCGGTACCGGCACGACACTACGGAGCACACGTTGTGTGGACAAGCGGAAGGGGCTGAAAGACCGTGAAAATGGCCATTCGGCCCGCTGCCGAAATTTCCCCTTGACAGGGCAGGAAACCCAACTTGCGTCGCTACCCTCAAAATCAAGTAGTGCCAGAAAACCCTGCGGACACGGACGACCATCATGGGCCTTCAACCACCAACATCAGCGACACCGGTCGAGGACCTCGAGTCCGCGGACTCGGCTGTCGACACCGTCGATCTGGCCGAGGACTCTCGTCGCTCGGTCATGGTCGATGCGCTCGTCGAGGCGATGGAATCGCTTCCCGCGAATCCGACGGCGGCGATGCAGGTGATGTGGCTCGCCGACGGGGCCAAGACCGATGCGAACGCGCTGGCGAACGCCATCGAACTCGACCCCGGGCTCACGGCTCGGGTCCTGCGGCTCGCGAACTCCGCGTTCTACTCACCCTACGGCTCGGTCAGCAGCGTCTCGCGAGCCGTCGTCAACGTCGGCTTCAGCACGGTGAAGGCGCTGGCGACTGCCGCGCTGACCGGACTCGACACCGCACCCGAACTTCCCGTCGACTTCTGGGAACACGCCGCGAAGGTCGCGCACGCGGCGAGCCAGGTGGCGCGTCACTTCGGCGCTCCCGGCAAGGACACCTTCGCGTTGGGGCTCCTCCACGATGTGGGCGAGGGTCTGCTCTGCACGATCGACACCGCATCGTGGCGCAACATCGAAGCGACCACGACGCCGATGACCAACGAGCGGCTCGCCGCCGAGGTTTCTGCGTTCGGGATGACCCACGCCGAGGTCGCCGGTCGCGTGCTCGACGCGTGGAAGCTGCCGCGTGAACTCGTGCGCACGATCTACGACCATCACCGCGCACCGTCGTCGGACCGCGAGATGACGCCGCTCGCATTGGCGCTCGCCGCCGGCGAAAGCATCGCTGAGCTGTACTGCGACGAGCCCGACCCGGCGCGCGCCAGCAAGCTCCGATTCGATCTCGAGCGCTCGGGCCTCGCCGCGGACTTCCTTGATCGGATCGGCCCACGGCTCGTCATCGAGACAGCGACCTTGACCGAGGCATTGGCAGGAGAATGACCTCCAAGTCCATGACGAGTGATCTCGCCGCGCACGTCGACGGAGCGGTCCCGACCGCGACCGACGCGTTCGAGACCGCTCCGTGGCCGGTCGCCGTCTGCGATTCGCTGCTGCGCGTTCGCCGCGTCAACGCAGAGATGACCCGCCGGCTCGGCGCGGTCGAAGATGCCCCGCTCACCGATCTGCTGACCAGCGATTCGCACGACGAGGTCGCGCTCTCGGCAACTCGGCTCCTCGCCGACCCACACGGTGGCGAGATCGAGATCCTCATCCGGACGGCCGCCGGATGGCCCGCTCAGCTCCACCTCGCGAAGTGCGGCGATGGCTGGTTCTCGGCCTGGATCCGCCCCGCGTTCGAGGATGCCCGTCAGACCGAGATGCTGCGCAGCCACGCCGAGCGCTTCGAGGCGCTCTGCGCGAATGCGCCGGTCGGGATCCTTTTCGCCGAGTCGGGCATGCGGGTCGACTACGTGAACGACCACTGCGCCCTGGTCTTCGGCGCTCCCAACCCCGACGAGCTCTGGGGATTCGGTTGGCTCGAGTCGCTCGTCGACGCGACCGATCTCGACGCGGCGACCGCCGCCATCGACCAGGCCGTCAGCGGCGAGACGGTCGGCCCCGTCGAGCTCCGGCTCACGCAGCCCAACGGCACGCAGCGACTCATCGACGCTCGATTCGCTCCGATCGGCAGCATCGACGGCGGGTTCGTCGCGACGGTCGAGGACGTGACCGAGGCCCGCCAACTCTCGACGCGCCTCGAGGTGCAGGCCAACCACGATGCGCTGACCGGCCTCCCGAACCGCCGCGCCATGGTCGCTGCGATCGACGGGATGATCGACGGCGGCTTCGGACCGACCGGAGCACTCGTCTTCGTCGACCTCGACAACTTCAAGGACGTCAACGACACCCTCGGCCACGACGCCGGTGATGACCTGCTGATCCAGGTCGCACACCGCATGTCCGCGTGCCTGCGCGACTGCGACATGGTCGCGCGCTTCGGCGGCGACGAGTTCGTCGTGATGCTGCCGCTCAACGCGATCACGGTCGGCGACGTCGCCGACCGCCTGGTGCAGTCGATCGGCGCGCCGTTCGACCTCGGCGGCCGCGAGACCACCGTGACGGCCTCGGCCGGCATCGTCCTGGTCGGCGAGAGCGTCGACGCGGAGGAGTTGCTGCGTCACGCCGACATCGCGATGTACCAGGCGAAGCGTGCCGGCAAGAACCGCGCGACATCGTTCAACCCGGCGGCGCGAGTCGAGGACGAGCGCCGCCTGTCGCTCACGACCGCGCTACGGCGCACGCTCTCGACCGGCGGCGCCGATCTGCACGTGCGGTACCAACCGATCTGCGACGGCGACGAGCGGACCGTCGGGCTCGAGGCACTGGTGCGGTGGAACGATCCCGATTTCGGGGCGATCAGCCCGTCAGAGTTCGTGCCGCTCGCCGAAGTGTCGGGGATGGCCGACGCGCTGGGTCTGTTCGCCCGCGAGCAGGCGTTCGCCGACCTGCGCGGCTGGCTCGACTCCGGGTGGGACGGCTACCTGTCGATCAACCTGTCGGCACGCGAGTTCGCCAACCCGTCGCTGGTCGACACGCTCGTCGAACAACTCGACCGGTTCGGGATCGCTCCCGAATCGATCGTGATCGAACTCACCGAGACGATGGTCATGGGTGACGTCGAGGAATCGCGCACGGTCCTCAGCGCGATCGCCTCACGCGGCATGCGCGTCGCGATCGACGACTTCGGCACCGGCTACTCGTCGCTCGCCTATCTCAAGCGATTCCCGGTCAGCGTCGTGAAGGTCGACCGAGAGTTCGTGTCGGGCATCGACTCCGACGAAGAAGACCGCGCGATCGTTGAAACCGTGGTCGCGCTCGCCCAGGCCCTCGACCTGACCGTGATCGCGGAGGGCGTCGAGACGATCAGCCAGCGCGACGTGCTCACCGAACTGGGCGTGCCGTTGATGCAGGGCTGGCTCTTCTCGAAGGCGTTGACGCGCGAGGCAGTGCCCGCACGTCTCGGTCTACTCGCCAGAGCTCAGTAAGCCCCGCAACACATCGTCGACCTGCTTCGAGTTGAGCGTCGATCCGCCGTCGATCACCAGGTTCTGACCGGTCACGTAGGACGACTGGTCCGACAGGAGGAACGCGACAGCGGCGGCCACCTCATCGGCGCGGCCGACACGCGCCATGGGCGTACCGCGATCGATGAGGTCGCGTCGTGCGTCGTCGGTGACCACGAATTCGTTCAGCGGCGTCTCGACGAAGCCCGGCGACACGCAGTTGACGCGGATGTCGGGAGCCCATTCGAGCGCGGCCGACATCGTCAGCGCGACGACGGCGGCCTTCGCCGCGCTGTAGGGACCCTCTCCGAACGTCGGCCGCACGCCCGAGACCGATGCCATCGTCACGATCGACCCGCCACCCGCCGCGCGAAGGCGCGGCGCCGCAGCGCGCAGACAGTGGAACGTGCCGTGAAGATTGACCTGCACGATCCGCTCGAACTCTTGGTCGGTGTACTGCTCGAGATGCTTCAGGTTGCCCACACCGGCATTGGCGAAGAGACCGTCGAGACCACCGAGGTGATCGTCTGCCTCGGCGAACGCGGCATCGACCGCCTCGCTGTCGGCGACGTCGGCGACCAGAGGCAGCGCCCCGAGTTCTTCGCAGAGTGTGCCCAGCTCGTCGGCCCGCCGATCCAGAAGTGCGAGCACCGCGCCATCGGCGCGCAGCCGTTCGGCCGTCGCCGCACCGATCCCGGATGCGGCGCCGGTCACCAGGATGCGACGTCCTGCCAGCGAGCCGCTCACGCCGCCGCCACCCCGCCGTCGGCCTCGAGCACGGCGCCCGTGACGAACGACGACGCGTCGCCGCACAGCCAGGTGATCGCCTCGGCGATCTCCTCGGGAGTGCCGAGCCGCCCGATCGGTGCCGTGCGTCCCATCTTGTCGAGCGCCTCGTCGCTGCCGGCGAACGCCGCGAGCATCGGCGTGCGAACCGTGCCCGGGCACACCGCGTTGACGCGCACGCCGCGGCGCGCGTACTCGAGCGCCGCGCTGCGCGTCAGACCGATCACCGCGTGCTTCGAAGTCACGTAGTCGGCGAGCATCGCGAAACCACGAACACCCGCACCCGAACTGACATTGACCACGGCCGCGTGGCCGCCCGCCTCGACCAGGTGCGGCAACGCCGCGCGCATGGCGAG
>JAYTFP010000011.1:0-4420 GCA_043734285.1 Acidimicrobiaceae bacterium | reverse complement strand
GGTTCTTGGGGTCCCACTGGCCGAACTCGTCGCGGAAGCTGAACACTCGCTCCTTCGCGCGGGCCTTCTCTTCATCGCGGCGGGCGCCGCCGAACGCCGCCTCGAAGCGGTGCTCCTGCAGGCCGCGAAGCAGGGTCGTCGTCTGCAACTGGTTGCGGCTGGCCCGCGGACCTCGTTGCTCGACGACTCGGCCGGCGTCGATGTCGTCCTGCACGGAGGCGACGATCAGCCGGCATCCGAGCTCGGCGACGCGGCGGTCGCGGAACTCGATCACCTCGGCGAAGTTGTGTCCGGTGTCGACGTGCATCACCGGGAACGGCAACTTGCACGGCCAGAACGCCTTCTCGGCGAGGCGCAGCATGACGATCGAATCCTTGCCGCCGCTGAACAGCAGGACGGGACGCTCGAGCTCGGCAGCGACCTCGCGCATGATGTGGATCGACTCGGCTTCGAGCGCTCGCAGATGACTGAGGCCGTAGGACATAGCCCTCGGAACGTAGCAAATCCCGACCGAGTTGGTCATATTTGGAAAAGGCGGCTGATAGCTTCCTCGGCGATGGAGCCATGGGGACCGCTCGCCGACGGATCGGCCGACGACCACGAGCTCGCCGCGCGCCTCGCAACGCTCGCCGGAGCGACGCTGCTCGACCTGCGCTCGTCGCTGGGATTCGCCGATCCGCGGGCACTGCGTGACCGTGGCGATCAGATCGCCCACCGGCAGCTTCTCGACGAGTTGGCTCGCCTGCGCCCCGACGACGCGGTGCTCTCTGAGGAGGACGACGGCTCGCGCCACCGCGACGACGGCGCCGACCGTCTGTCGACATCGCGAGTGTGGATCGTCGACCCACTCGATGGCACCCGCGAGTTCGGCGAGCAGGGACGCAGCGACTGGGCCGTCCACGTCGCGCTGTGCACCGACGGAGAGCCGTTGGTCGGCGCGGTGGCACTCCCGGCGCTCGGCATCACGTTGTCGACCGCCTCGCCGCCCGTCACCCCCGCGCTCGACGGCAGGACACCACGCGTGATCGTGAGCCGCACCCGCCCGCCGCCGGCCGCCCTGCGCATCGCCGACGCGCTCGGTGCCATGCTCGTCGAGATGGGATCGGCCGGAGCGAAGGCGATGGCCGTGGTGCGCGGCGATGCCGACGTGTACGCACACTCGGGCGGGCAGTATGAGTGGGACTCGTGCGCGCCCGTCGCGGTTGCCCGCGCTGCCGGACTGTGGTGCAGTCGTCTCGACGGCTCGCCGCTGCGCTACGCGAACGCCGATCCACGACTTCCCGATCTCCTCATCTGCCGGCCCGAACTGGCAGAGGCGTCGATCGCGGCTGCAGGCTTCTGACATGAGCGAGCCTGACGCGTCGAGCGCGGAGACCCCCGACGCGCCGAGCGCCGATCTCGCGATCGGTTCGTTCAGCGAGCACGGCCCGTGGGTGATTCGAATCGACGAGCTGACATGGCTCAAAGGCATCGACGTGTTGCGGCTGTCGACCAAGCGCCAGGTGCCCGAGCTCATCCGAGCACGCAGGGTGCCGCCACTGGGTCGCCTCGCCGTCGTCGTCGCGCGACTCGGAACCGCGGTCACGCTCTGGGCGGTGACGGGACGCCGCAAGGATCAGAGCGCGTCGAGGTCCGACCTCTCGGTGCGGGTCCGTCGCGCGGCCGAACACCTCGGCCCGACCTACATCAAGCTCTGTCAGATCATCAGCTCGGGAGAAGGACTCTTCCCCGAAGAGCTCGTGGTCGAGATGAAGAAGTGCCGCGATCAGGTGCCGGCGGAGTCGTGGGAGTCGGTGCGGGAAACGGTCGAGGCCGAACTCGGTCAACCGCTCAGCGCCGTGTTCGCCGATTTCGATCACGAGCCCATCGCCGCCGCATCGATCGCCCAGGTGCACGGTGCAGTGCTGCTCGACGGCACGAAGGTCGTCGTCAAGGTGCAGCGTCCGACGATCACCAGTCAGGTCCACCGCGACCTGCAGGTCATGGCCACGATCGCGCCGTTCCTCGTGGGACGCATCCCGGTCGCCGCGCTCGCCAATCCGCCCGCCCTCGTCGAGCTGTTCGCCGAGACGATCTGCGAAGAGCTCGACTTCCGCCTCGAGGCGCAGAACATGATCGACGTCGCCGGTGTGTTCGCCGCCGTGGGACACGAGGGTTATCTCGTGCCGCGCCCGCATCCCACGCTCGTGACGCGGCGGATGCTGGTCATGGAACGGTTCGACGGCTACTCGTTCGACGACGTCGACGGCATGGTTGCCGCCGGCATCGACACCCACGAGGTCATCCGCGCCGGGATGAAGGGGTTTGTCGAGGGCTGCATGATCCACGGGATCTTCCATGGCGATCTTCACGGCGGCAACCTGCTCGTGTTGCCCGACGGACGGACCGGCCTGCTCGACTTCGGCATCACCGCGCGCATGACTCCCCTTCAGCGCAACGCGTTCCTGCGGCTGATCCTCCTGGGGGCGACCGGTGACATCCCCGGCCAGATGGGCGCCTTGCGCGACCTCGGCGCGTTGCCGGCCGACACTGACCTCGACGAGCTGATGCACGACCTCGGGCTCGACCAGGAGTTCGTCGACCCGACGACGCTCAAGCAGGACGAACTGCTCCGCGAGATCCAGAAGGTCGTCAAGCTGCTCATGGGCGCCGGGGCTCGGCTTCCCAAGATCCTGATGCTCTACATCAAGAACATGGTCTTCCTCGACGGCGCGATCTCGCGACTCGCCCCCGATCTCGACCTGATCAGCGAGATCGCCGATCTCTCGACCAACCTCGCGATGAAGTTCGGGCCGCAGATCGCCGCGGAGATCGGCGTCGACCCGACCACGTTGGCGGTCGACCGCGAAGCCATCAAGGCGAGTTTCGGGATCGTCGATCCCGACATGGAGACAGTGACCTACGCCGATCTCCAACAGCGCCGCGACCTCATCCGCAAGCGCCTCACGTCCCGCGACTGAGCGGCGCACGTCAGGAGTGCGCACCTACAGTCGTCGATGTGGATTCAGGCGATCGGTTCTCGCCGAGCGGTCTGACCGCGCTGAAATCCGGCGTGATCACCGCGATGTATCGCGAACAGCTCTTTCCGTCCCGTCCGTATCGCAAGGCTCGATTGGCGTTGGACGAGATCTTCGGTCGAGGCGCGTACGGTCTTACTGAGGCGTGGGACGTCATCTGCCGACTCGGCGCGCGCTGGCGTCTGAACCTTCCGCTGGTAGATCACCACGGGAACTTCGGCTCACGCAGCTCGTCGCCTGCGGCGCCCGACTTCGTCGAATGTCGACTCACCGTCGCCGGACAGCTCGCTGCAGAGGCTGATCTCCGTCGGCGGCCGGGCTCGGTGACTTCCTCACGGCTATCTCCAGCACGGATCTTCCACAGACCCCGCCCCGCGAGACACCGCTGAGCTAAGCAGGCAGCAACCGTTGCGCACTCTGGCCAATTTGTGGTCGCAGCGCGCGGTGAATGCGATGCGCTGACCACAAAACTGGCGCCCGTCAGGTGCATGGCCTCAAAGATCAAACGACCGCGGGCCCACACGATCGTCTGGCGAACGCGTGAGCCCGCGGCTGAAGTCCGAGCCCCCGACGAGTGGAGTCTGCGACGATCTCGGCGTGGCGTGAGGAAAATTCCGCCCTCATTGGGGCGTCAGACGCGCACACCGCTCCTCGGTGGCCTTTGGCCCTCTGACGGCCTGGGCCGGATTGCACGATTCGCCTTGTGATCGGGGTTTTCGGCCACACTGGAGTTCCCCCTTGTAATTGGAGTTCTCATGACCGCGCACGCAACGGTCGACCGCGTGACCAATCCGCTCATCCGCAACGTGGCGATCATCGCCCACGTCGACCACGGAAAAACGACCCTCGTCGACGCAATGCTGCGGCAGTCGGGCGCCTTCCGCGACGGCGCCGAGCTGGTCGACCGCGTCATGGATTCGATGGATCTGGAGCGCGAGAAGGGCATCACCATCTCGGCCAAGAACACCGCGGTCAAGTGGACCAGCCCCGACGGCGATCAGATCAAGATCAACATCGTCGACACGCCCGGCCACGCCGATTTCGGCGGTGAGGTCGAGCGCGCGCTCGCCATGGTCGACGGCGTCGTGCTCCTCGTCGACGCGTCGGAGGGCCCGCTCCCCCAGACCCGCTTCGTGCTGCGCAAGGCGCTCGCCCTCGACCTGCCGGTGATCCTGGTCATCAACAAGATCGACCGCGCCGACGCGCGGATCAAAGAGGTCGTCGACGAGGTCTACGAGCTCTTCCTCGATCTCGATGCCCACGATCACCAGATCGAGTTCCCGATCATCTACTGCTCGGCCCGCGCCGGCACGTCGACGCTCGACCTCGATCACGAGGGCTCGGATCTGCAACCGCTCTTCCAGCTCCTCAGCGATCGGGTGCCCGCGCCGACTGCGAACGCC
>JAYTFP010000010.1:0-1977 GCA_043734285.1 Acidimicrobiaceae bacterium | reverse complement strand
CCGATGACGATGAACCCGTCGAGCGACATGTCAACGAGCACCCGGCGTGCGGCCTCGATGCCCCCGGGCTCGCGAGCGGCCGAGACCCGCGACGTGCCCAGCACCGTTCCGCCCCTTGGCAGCAGGCCCCGACACGCCTCGCGGTCGAGCTCGACCCAGGAGTTCTCGAGCACTCCGCGCCACGCGTCGTGAAAGCCGATGACCGTGGTGCCGGCCGCCTCGGCCCGACGGACGACGGCGCGAATCGCCGCGTTGAGTCCCGGGCAGTCGCCACCGCTGGTCAACACGCCGACGGCCACGCGCAGAGCCTAGGTTCTTCAGATGTCCGTCGTGATCTCCATCGACGCCGGGACCACCGGCGTGCGCTCCATGGCCGTCGACGAGTCGGGGGCCGCTATCGGCTGGTCGTACCGCGAGTTCCCGCAGTACTTCCCGCGACCCGGATGGGTCGAGCACGACGCCCTCGAGATCTGGGACGCGGTGCAGACGACACTGGCCGAGCTGATGGCCGAGATCGACCAGCCGGTCGCAGCGATCGGAATCACGAATCAACGAGAAACAGTCCTCGCCTGGAGTCGTCGCACCGGTCAGCCCCTCGGTCGGGCGATCGTCTGGCAGGACCGTCGCACCGCGGCGCGTTGTGACGAACTCGCGGAGGCGGGGCACCTCGCGACGGTGCGCCGCACGACCGGTCTCGTCCTCGACCCCTACTTCTCGGGGTCGAAGATCGAGTGGCTGCGCACCACTGGCGGCGTCACGTTCGACGACGACATCGCGGTCGGGACGATCGACAGCTGGCTCGTCTGGCAGCTGACCGGCGGGGTCAGTCACGTGACCGACCCGTCGAACGCGAGCCGCACGATGCTCTTCGACATCGCCGACGGCGCGTGGTCGGGCGAGATGTGTGATCTGTTCGGTGTCCCGCAGGCCGCGCTGCCCCAGGTGCTGCCGTCGTGCGGGCGATTCGGCACGACCAGCGACGCCTGCGCGGCTGGCGCGGGCATCGCCATCTCGGGCATCGCTGGCGACCAGCAGGCCGCGCTCTTCGGCCAGGCCTGTTACCGCGAGGGCATGACGAAGAACACCTACGGCACGGGCTCGTTCGTGCTGATGAACATCGGCCAGACGCTCCCGCCACCGACCGACGGCCTGCTGACGACCGTCGCGTGGACCGTGCCGGGGTCAGTGCTCGGCGGTGCCCACGCCGGCAGCACGTCGCGAGTGACGCACTACGCGCTCGAAGGGGCGATCTTCGTGACCGGCGCGGCCGTCCAGTGGCTCCGCGACGGGCTCGGGATCATCACCGAGAGCGCCGAGGTCGGCCCGCTGGCCGAGAGTTGCGCCGACACCGACGGTGTCTACGTCGTCCCGGCGTTCACCGGGTTGGGCAGCCCGTTCTGGGATCCGTACGCGCGGGGCACGATCGTCGGATTGACGAGAGGTTCGGGCCGGGCCCATCTCGCCCGGGCGACCGTCGAGTCGATGGCCTATTCGACACGCGACGTCGTCGACGCCATGTCCGCGGCTTCGGGGCAGCAGATCGCCGAGTTGCGCGTCGACGGCGGCGCGTCGGTGATGGCGCTCCTCCTCACGCTCGTCGCCGACCAGCTCGGCGTCGCGGTCGTGCGGCCGACCCGGCAGGAGACGACGGCACTCGGTGCGGCCTACCTCGCCGGCCTCGGCGAGGGCGTGTGGTCGACCGTCGATGACGTCGCCGAACGCTGGCAGGTCGACACTCGGGTCGAGCCGACCGCCGACCGCACCGACGCCGACGCCCGCTACGCGCAGTGGCAACGAGCCGTCGAGCGATCGCGGGGCTGGGCCGACCGCGAGTAGGAGGCGCGTTTCGGCGCCGCCTTCGTCGAATTGAATGTCAGCGGTCGGTGGGATCATGTGATGCATGGAGATGTCGCCTGATGCTGTGATCGCCGAGACCGTCGTACGGCTCGATGCGTTGGCGTTCGAGGCCGAGAGCCT
>JAYTFP010000009.1:0-1564 GCA_043734285.1 Acidimicrobiaceae bacterium | reverse complement strand
GGGCTCTCGTCTCGCACCGTCGGACCGGCGCCATCGTTCGCCGACATGGCGAAAGTCGGAGTGAGCGCACACCGCCCGAGACACTCCAAGCCGAAAGTCGCCTACACGCTGTCCGACATGGCCGAGGATGCGATCGCCGTGCTCGACGCCGCCGGCGTGCGACGTGCACACGTCGTGGGCAGTTCGCTCGGCGGAATGATTGCGCAGACGGTGGCCATCGAGCATCCGTCGCGGGTCGCGTCGTTGACGTCGATCATGTCGAAGACGGGCGCGCCGTTCTCGGGACTGCCGACGCCGCGGGTGCTGCGCAAGGTGATGCAGCCGACCCCGACCGATCGCGCCGGTGCGCTGGCCTACGAGCTCGAGCGGGCTGTGGTGACGTGCGGTCCGCTGCTCGATCGCGAGGCGATGGCGGCGTTCCTCGAAGAGGCGTACGAGCGGTCACCCGATCGTGGCGGCATGGCCTTCCAGCTCACCGCGATCTTCGCCTCGGGCGACCGCACTCGGGCGCTGCGTCGTCTCGAGGTGCCGACGCTCGTGATCCATGGCCGCGCCGATGAACTGGTGCGCATGAGTGGTGGCACCGCGACCGCTGCGGCGGTGCCCGGCGCCGAGTTGGTGATCCTCAACGAGATGGGTCACTACCTGCCGCCCGAGCTGTGGCCGACGATCGTCGACTCGATCACCGGCCACGCCCATCGCGCGAACCAGCCGCGGGTCGTCAGCTGCTGAGCATCGGCGCGAGGTCGTCGACGCGGGCGTCGAGTGACCATCCCGATCCGACGTGCGCGACGAGTTCGTGCAGATCGATGCGGAAGAAGCGCGCCGGACCGTCGACGAGGATCGCGAACTTCGCGGCGTCGTCGAGGTCGTCGCGGTCGCGGAGGATGACGAGTGGATCGGGCCACGAGCCATCTTGGTGGGGCCAATCCGATGCCCACAGCACGCGGTCGGCGCCGATCAGCTCGGCGGTCGCGGCCAAGCCGCGGTCAGCCGGCTCGCCGGAGATGACGCATTGCGCTCGGAACTGCTCGAGGGCTGAACGCGCCGGCACCTCGGCGACGAGCGCCATCTTCTCGTAGGTCTCGTCGAGGCGGCCGAGCCAGTGGTCGAGCCAGCCGACGTCGCCTTCGAAGAAGCCGATCTCGAGCGCTGGGTGGCGTTCGAGCACGCCGCCGTCGATGATGTGCAGCACGCCGAGTTGCAGTTGGAACGGCACGCCCATCTGCCACTGCACGCGCGACGAGAGCAGCTTGCCGATGCGCAGTGCGGGCGAGCCGGGGTTCGACGCGTGCACGACAGCGGGCATGTCGGCGGCGACGAGGCGCGTCCACATCGGATCGTGTTCGAGCGCCCCGAGGTTGAGGCCGCCGGGCGTCGGAATGGGCGAGAGCATCACGGTGGTCGCGCCCGCCTCGATCGCCCACTCGAGTTCGGCGAGTGCCACGACCGGGTCGGCGAGCGGGATGACGGCGGCCCAGCGCAGGCGGATCGGGTCACGCGCGCAGAAGTCGCGAATCCAGGTGTTGTACGCGTGTGCGTAGGCGTTGCGGAAGTCGACCTC
>JAYTFP010000008.1:0-5434 GCA_043734285.1 Acidimicrobiaceae bacterium | reverse complement strand
GTACCTCGCGTTCGGCATCTCCGGTGCGGTGCAGCACACCGCCGGGCTCGGTCATCCCGACCACATCGTGTCGGTGAACGTCGACCCCTACTGTCCGATGATGACGATGGCGGATCTCGCGGTGACCGGCGATGCGAACGAGATCCTCCACGAGCTCGCGGCGCGCCTCGGCGTACTCGGCGTGCTCGGTGAGTCGGTCGACGCAGAGGCCGTGTCATGACCGACTTCGACACCGACTTCGACGTCGTCGTCGTCGGAGCGGGACCGGCCGGATCGGCGGCCGCACTCGTGCTCGCCCGCGCCGGCCGATCGGTGGCGCTGGTCGAACGGGGCCCGTTCCCCGGCTCGAAGAACATGTACGGCGGGGTCATTTACGGCCGCATCCTCGACGGGATCATCCCGAACTGGTGGGAGCAGGCGCCCATCCAACGCTGGGTCACGCGGCGAGCCACGATGATGATGCCCGGCTCGCAGGCGCTCACCATCGACTATCGCACCGACTCGTGGGGCCGGCCGCCGTACAATGGCGCGACCGCTTACCGTGCCGACTTCGACCACTGGCTCGCGCAGCAGGCGGTCGACGCGGGTGCCCAGCTCATCTGCTCGACCACGGTCACGGGGCTGGTGCGCGACGGCCGGCGAGTCGTCGGAGTGACCACCGACCGTCCCGACGGCGACCTCTCCGCACGGTTGGTGATCGCCTGCGACGGCGTGAATTCGTTCCTCGCGAAAGATGCGGGTCTCTACCACCACACCGAGCCGGAGCACTTCACCGTCGGTGTGAAGGAGACGATCGCGCTGCCGCGCGATGTCATCGACCAGCGGTTCGCGCTACGGGGCCTGGAGGGCGCCGACTTCGAGATCATCGGCTGCACCGACGGGGTTCCCGGCGGCGGATTCCTCTACACGAATCTCGAGACGGTGTCGGTCGGCGTGGTGCTGCAGCTCCCCGGTCTCGCCGCGCACGGCAAGCGTCCCGAGGAGATCATCGCCGGCATGAAGGCGCATCCCGCGATCGCCCCGTTGATCGAAGGGGGCGAGGTCAAGGAGTACAGCGCGCACCTCATCCCCGAGGGCGGATTCAACATGATGCCCGAGCTCACGTGCGACGGGATGATCGTCGCCGGCGATGCCGCGGCGATGTGTCTCGCAGCCGGGATCTGGCTCGAAGGCGTGAACTTCGCGCTCGGCTCGGGTATCGCCGCGGGTCATTCGGCCGCGGACGCGCTGCGTCGCGGCGACACGACGAACGCCGGCATCGCGGGCTACCGGCGTCGTCTCGAGACCAGCTTCGTGCTCGCCGATCATCGCAAGCTCCGCGGCGTGCCCGACCTGATCATGTCGTCGCGAGTGCAGCAGCAGTACCCGCAGATCGCGTGCAACGTGGCCGAGCGCCTGTTCACCGTCGACAACCCGCTGCCGAAGCCCGGCATCAACGTCATCGCCCGCTCGGAGTTGAAACGAGCCGGTGTGAAGCTCCGTGACCTCGCGAAGGATGCGCTCGCCGCGATGAAGGGCTACGGATGACCGCCCGCGATCCCGGTTCGGGGTATCCCGAGATCTCCTTCGAGGACCTGATCGGCACGGTCGACTTCCGAGTCGACGCGGAGCGCGCCCACATCACCGTCGACGGCGACGCGTGCCGGGGCTGTACGACGCAGGCGTGTGTCGTCGCCTGTCCGGCGAACCTTTTCGTGCCGACGTCGGATGGCGGCATCCTCTTCAACTACGAGCAGTGCTTCGAGTGCGGCACCTGCTACATGGTCTGCAACACCGGAGGCGCGATCACGTGGACCTACCCCACGGGCGGTCACGGCGTCGTGTTCCGGCGGGCGTGACGATGGCTCGCTTGCGGATCGCGGTGTGCGTGAAGTGGGTCGACCTGCGACCCGAGATCGACGCGCTCAGCGGCACGGTGTCGACTGACGAGCGACGGTTCGGCTTCTCTTCCGCCGACCAGGCGGCACTCGAGGTCGCATTGCGACTCGCAGCGACACACGATGCCGGGGTGACGGTCGCCTGCGCTGGGGTCGAGGCGGCCGAGCCCGCCATCCGCGAGCTCGCGGCCGCGGGCGCCGACGCGACCGTGCGCGTCGATTTCGGCGCCGAGGCATCGTCCGAAACGGTCGGCGCATCGCTGGCCGCGGCGGTGCGAGGTTCCGACCTGGTGATCTGTGGCGACCACAGCATGGATCGCGGCTCGGGATCGGTCCCCGGGTTCATCGCTCACGCACTCGGCGTCGCTCAGGCACTCGGACTCGTCGAGGTGTCGCCCGGTGCTCTGCTCGATGACACAGCGGACGGCGGGTCGTTGCACGCGGTCCGCCGGCTCGACGGCGGTCGCCGCGAGCGCCTCGACGTCACGCTCCCCGCGGTGATCTCGGTCGAGGGATCGGTCGCCCGACTGCGCCGAGCGCCGCTCCACGAGATCTTGACCGCGCGGTCCATGCCGGTCGAGCGGCACGCTTCGGCGCCGTCCCTGGTCTCGAGCCCCGAGGTCGGACCAGCGCAACCGCTGCGCCCGCGCCCGCGTTCGTGGCCGGCACCGACAGGAGAGCGCCCGCTCGACCGGATCGTCGCACTGACCGGAGCGTTGGTCGAGCGCACTCCGCCGCGGCGCATCGAGATGCCGCCGGCCGAGTCGGCCGACGCGATCCTGGATCAGCTGCGCACGTGGGGTTACCTCGAGTGAGCACGTCGGGCCATCGGCTGGCTGACGCCCCGATCCCTCGGCTCGGCCCGCTCACTTGGCGCGATGTCGCGGCGGTCCGTCCGATCCTGCTGGTGCCGCTCGGCAGCACCGAGCAACACGGTCCGCACCTCCCACTCGACACTGACACCCGCATCGCGGTCGCAGTCGCCGAACGCGCCGCGGCGATGGTGGGAGCCGTCGTCGCCGTCGCACCGCCCGTCACCTATGGCGCGTCGGGAGAGCACGCCGGGTTCGTCGGCACGTTGTCGATCGGCACCGACGCGCTGGCGTCGGTCCTCGTCGAGTTGGCACGTTCCGCCGATCATTTCGCCGGCGTGATCTGGGTCTGTGCCCACGGCGGCAACGACGCCGCGCTCGACGCGGCAGCCGCCACGCTCGACGCCGACGGACGCTCGGCCGTCACCTTCTGGTGTGGCATCGACGGCGGCGACGCCCATGCCGGGCGCACTGAGACATCGATGATGCTGGCGATCGCGCCCGAGGCGGTGCGTCTCGACGACGCGGAAGCGGGGGATCTGCGTCCCTGGCGCGAGATCAAGGACGAAGTGCGCGCCGGCGGTGTGCGTGCGGTGTCGCCCAATGGCGTACTCGGCGATCCCGCGGGAGCCTCGGCCGACGAGGGGGAGCGCATCGTGTCGGGGATCGTCGCCCGCCTGGTCGACGTCGTGGCACGCTGTCTCGATGACTGAGCGGCCGGTTGCACTGGTCACGGGAGCGGCGCGGGGGATCGGCGCCGCGAGCGCGCTGCGTCTCTCGGCCGACGGCTGGTGCGTCGTGGCGGTCGACATCTGCGCCGACATTCCGGAGCTTCGGTATTCCTTGTCGACGAAGGCCGACCTCGACGCGGTCGTGGCCGCGTGCGGGCCCGACGCGATCGGTGTGGTTGCCGACGTGCGTGAGCAGTGGCAGCTCGATGCTGCGGTGGCGCAGGCCGAGGAGCGGTTCGGCCGCCTCGACGCCGCGGTGGCCGCGGCCGGCGTGATCGGCGGTGGCAAGCCGGGGTGGGGGATCGACGACGCCACCTGGCAGGTCAACCTCGACGTGAACCTCACCGGCGTGTGGCGCACGGCCAAGGCCGCCGTGCCGGCAATGCTGCGGGTCCCGCGACCCCGCGCCGGCCGGTTCGTGGCCATTGCCTCGGCGGCCGGAATGCGGGGCAACGCCACGATCGCCGACTACACCGCGGCGAAGCACGGTGTCGTCGGTCTCGTGAAGTCGCTCGCGATCGAGCTCGGCGAGCGCGGAATCACCGTGAACGCGATCGCTCCCGGTTCGACCGAGACGGCGATCCTCCAGGCGAGCGCGGACCTGTACTCGCTCGGTTCGACCGACGAGTTCAAGATCCACCACCCCATCGGGCGCAACCTCCAAACCGAGGAGATCGCTGACGGGGTCGCCTGGCTCTGCGATGCCCGGCGCGGCGGCGTGACCGGCATCGTGCTGCCGATCGACGGCGGTATGACCCTCTAGATGCGCGTCGAGCTCGATGTCGACGCACGCCGGTACGACGGCGGGCGGGTGCTCGTCGGCGGCGTGCCCTCGACGCTGATGCGGCTCTCGGCGAAGGGAGCGTCGACGCTCGCCGAGCTCCTCGAGTCGGGCGGCGACCTCCGCGAGGTGAGTCCCGCGGCGGCCGCGTTCGCCGAGCGTCTCGTCGGCGCGGCGATGCTCCATCCCGTGACCGACGTCGACGACCTGTCGACTGACGTCGGCGCGCAGGTCACCGTCGTGGTGCCGGCACGCGACCGGATCGCCGAGCTCGATCGCTGTCTTCGCTCGCTGCGCCGGTCGAGCCATTCAGCCCTGATCGTCGTCGACGACGCGTCGACCGACGCCACCGGCCATCGCGAGGTCGCCGAGCGGCACGGCGCGCAGTTGGTTCGCCTCGATCGCCAGGGAGGCCCGGCGCTTGCGCGCAACGCGGGGCTCGCAGAGGTGTCGACGGAGTTCGTCGCCTTCGTCGACTCCGACATCGAGGTCACCGCCGATTGGCTCGGTCCGCTCGTCGCGCTGCTCGCCGCCGATCGCTGCGATCTCGTGGCGCCGCGCATCGTCGCTCCCGCCGGTCCGACGTCGGTGGCGGCGCGCTACGAGTACGCGAACTCACCGCTCGACATGGGCCCCCGGCGTGGTGTCGTCGTCGCCGGGTCACGGCTGTCGTACGTGCCTGCGGCGACCCTCGTCGCCCGTACCTCGGTCGTGCGCGAGGTCGGTGGCTTCGACGTGATGCTCGCGGTCGGCGAGGACGTCGATCTGGTGTGGCGCCTCGCAGCGCGGGGACATCGCGTGCGGTACGAGCCGGCATCGACGGTCGTCCACCACCACCGTGAGTTGCTCGCGGCGATGCTCGCGCGGCGCGTCGCCTACGGGACCTCGGCCGCGCTGCTCGACGAGCGTCACGCCGGAGTGCTCGCGCCGGTGCGGGTCGCCGCGGCCGACGCGGCGGCGGTCGGGGCGGCCGCATCAGGTCATCCGGTCGTCGCGCTCGCGGCGACGGTCATCGAATGGCGTCGACTCTCACGGACCCTCGAGCACCTTTACGAACCAGGTCTCACCGCGGCGCGTCTGGTCGCACGACGCCAGTTCTGGTCGTGGCGTCAGCTCGCCCGAGCGTTCATTCGGCCGTGGTGGCCGATCGTGCTCCCGTTGGCATTTGGCAACCGGCGAATGCGCCGAGTGGTCATCGCCGGGTCGCTCGTGACGCCTCTGCTCGAGTACCGC
>JAYTFP010000007.1:0-7029 GCA_043734285.1 Acidimicrobiaceae bacterium | reverse complement strand
GCCGCACCGAGACCGTGCCGCGCACGGTGATGCCGTTGGCGCCGATATCGGCCGAAAGGGTCTGCACCGACAGGTTGTCGAGCACGGGCTCGCCACCGGAGATCTCGTTGCCGGTGACCGCGGCGACCGGGGCCGAAGCGATGTTGTTCTGCTCGGTCGGGACCTCTTGGCCCTTGGCGAGCACGGCCCCACCGAGTGCGACCTTGGCGGACGAGTCGGTGCACTGCGAGCCGGTGACGGCCGTGGTGTCAGCGAGGGCGACGACCTGGTCCTTCACGAGCACGGCCTGATCGGCCGTGGGCGGCGCGGCGGCGACCTTGTCCCAGAACGTGCAGAACTGCTGCGTCGAGCTCGGCGTGGTCGGCGTCGGTGTACATGCAGCGCCCGCTCCGATGACCAAGGCAAAGGCAAGTGCCAGACCCGAGAATCGACGGGTTCTGAACGGCAGCGTGGATGAGTGTTCCACTGTCCCCCCTGGGAGTTCGTGCGCGCAGTCGCGAACAAACAAACATAGTCGCCAGAGGCCCTCCAAGGCGAGGTTGGCGTCCAACCGACGCCCGAGGAACCCCAGGGGTAGCGTGGGCGACATGAGGATGCGGATAGGGCTCCGAGCCATCGCCGTGTGCGCCGTCGTGGCGCTCGCCGGCTGTACGCCAGCGGCCGGCGGTCCGATCCTGACCGATTACGGCCACTCCTTCGGCTTCTGCGTGGGGTTCTGCGACGGTCGCGTGCACATCGCGGGGTCGACCCTCACCCTCACCCTGACCGACCACCGGAGCGGAGCCGTCGTCACCCACACGGGGTCCCTGGCCAGCGACGCGCTCGATCGCCTCACGTCCGCCGAAGCCTCGATCGACGCCTCGTCGTTGCTGCCGGTCAACGGCTGCCCCGACTGTGCCGACGGTGGCGCCTCGTTCCTCACGCTGCACACGATGTCCGGCGACGTCGCGACCCGCTACGAGGCGGGCAATCCACCGACGGTGCTCGCCGCGCTCGACCAGGTGGGCAGCGAACTGCTCGGCGCGCTCCGGTCGTGTCAGTCGACGGCGTTGGTGACGATCGTCGGGCCGTGCATTGCCGCCTGACCGTCCGCTGACGGCGTAATCCGTCAGCTGGCGCCGAGTTCCGCGAGGCTCTGACGGTCGAGCTTGCCGTTGGGAAGTCGCGGCAGCTCCGGCAGGAATGCGACGACCGCGTCGGAGAGCGTGGAGATGCCGGTCCATCTGACCAGCTCGGTCCGGATCGACTCGCGCGCCGCCGGATCGTCTCCCGCGCTGCCGGTCGCACACCACACGACCAGTTGGTTGTCACGGACCGTCACCGCGGCGTCGCGCACGGCGGGGTGACGGACGGCGACCTGCTCGCACTCGGCGAGCGACACGCGCACGTCGTGGATCTTCGTGAACTGGCTGAGTCGACCGACGCGGGAGAGCTCACCGTCGTCGCTGAGTCGACCGACGTCGCCGGTCGCGAGCAGTTGCACACCGTCGCGGACGACGACCCGCGGGCCATCGCTCGATGGCGACGACTCGAACGTCATCAGGAACGGGGTTCGCACGAGGATCTCACTCGACGCCGGATCGACGCTGACGGCGACTCCGGGGATCGGGTGGCCGACCGAGGTCGGATCGGCGAGAAACTCCTCGTGCGTCGAGATCGACACCCGCTTGCACTCGGTCATCCCGTACATCGAGCGGATCTCCGCGTTCGGCCACAGCCCACGCATCTGCTCGGTCAACTCGATCGGGAACGCCGAGCCGGTGGACGTGACCATTCGGAGCGTCGAGTTCCTCACCCTCGATTCGGGCATCCCTGTGAGCATCCGCAACTGGCTGGGGCCCGATGCCAGCACCGTGGCCTCGAGCGGGCCGTTGGAGAGGAGATGGCTGAGATTGAGGTAGTCGCCCTGAGCGAGTGACGCGCCGCTCGCGGCAGCCAGCGTGAACTGGTTGAAGCCGTAGTCGAAGTGGAGCGGTGATGCGCTCACGATGTTGTCGGAGCGCTGCAGACCGAGCACCTGCGCGATCGTCTTCGACACCGCGGTCATCCGGACGTCGGGACACGACACGAGCCGTGGATTGCCGGTCGACCCGCTGGTGCTGAACACGACCGACGGTGCGTCGCGGCCCGAGCGAGGACGGCCCGAACGCGACCGCAACTGCACCGTCAACCCGTCGACCGTCCGGTGGAACGCAGCATGTTCTGCCGAGGGGTCGACATCGACCACCGCGTCAGCCGACCAGATGTCGAGCGCCATCTCGGTCCGGCCCAGATCGGCGGACGCGAGGATCGCGACGGATGCGCCGGCGCTCAGCAGACCGATGACGAGGGGGATAGCCATGATCCCCGAATCGCCGCAGATCGCAACGCGCGTACCGATTGCCGCGCGCCCGCATCGCTGTCGGACCGAGCGCCCGAGCTCGTGGACTCCGGACCACGAGATGACCTGGTGGCCGTCGGTGAGCGCGGGGCTGTCGGGGTGTGCCTGCGCATTGCGTCGCACCAAGCGCGCCAACCTCACGAAGCGCTCCGTTTCGGGATCACAGATGTGTCATCGGCAGCCTCTCACCCAATCTGAGGCTGTCGGTGTCATCAGTCGATCACACGGGCCGGAGCGAGATCACCGCCTGCACCTCGAGCGCCATGTTCGCCGGCAGCGAATTCACGCCCACGGCGAGCCGCGCGTGGCGGCCGTGCTCGCCGAACACCTCGACGAGCAGGTCGGACGCGCCATCGACGACGCCGGTGTGGTCGGTGAAATCGGGTGACGCGTTGACCGTGCCGGTCACGTGCAGGATCTGTCGCACGCGGTCGAGACTCCCGAGTTCGTGCCGGAGCGTGGCCAGCATGCTGAGCGTCGCCCACCGCGCTGCCGACCTGCCCTGCTCGAGGTCGAGGTCGGCGCCGAGCTTGCCGGTGATCAGGGTCGTGCCGTCGAACGGCACGTGCCCCGCGGTGTACAGCGTGTCGCCGTCGACGGTCGCCATGACGTAGGTGCCGAATGCCGGGAACGGCTCGGGCACGACGATACCCAGCTCGACGATGCGCGCCTCGGCCGTCATTTCCACGGTCATGACAACACCTCGTCGTCGCCGATTTCGTCGAGGTAGCCGCGCGCCAGCTCGGACGGTGCGACCGCCAACCAGCCGTCGAGGATCACCTCGCGCAGCTCCTCCTCCGTCGTGCGATCCAACTGGACGAGCACTGCCGCGTAGCCGTTGAAGTGCGGGATCGTGAAGAACGCGTCGGGATGCGCGGCGAGCATCGCCTCCTTCTCGGAGAGGTCTTCGACGCTGACCGCGATGATCGGACCCTCCGGCGGTGTCTCGTCGCCGAATCGTTTGATGTCGGCCTTGCTGAAGGGCCGCTCCCAGGCAATGACCTTGCTCAGCACGAACCAGGTGCGGTGGCCGTGGCGCTCGCCCTCGATCACCTCCGGCAACGCCGACGCCATGCGGGCGACGTCGTCGAACGTGAACATGCCGGGACACTATCGCCGTAGGCTCGCCGATCGATGAGCACCGACCCGACGCAGTCCAACCCATCGCCGGCCGACGACTTCATCGTGCCCGAGACAGCCGAGGCGCTCGGTCGCCTCGACATGCCGATGGCCGAGGCGATGCGCACCCAGCGCGCCGTGCGACGGCTGCGGCCCGAACCGGTGCCGCACGACATCCTGCTGCCGTTGCTCGAGCTGTCACTCAAGGCGCCGACCAGCTCGAACACGCAGGACTGGTCGTACCTCGTCGTCGAGAGTCAGGAGCAGAAGGCGCGTCTCGGGCGGCTCTACGGAAAGCTCTACCGACTCTTCAATCCCATCGTCGAGCGGATGGCCAAAGGCAACGAGACCGAGCTCCGCAACATGCGACCGGGCCAGTGGCAGGCCGAGAACTTCGACCAGATTCCCGTGTTCGTGATCCCCTGCTACCGCCACGGCATCAAACACAAGGCGACCGGTCGACCGCAGATCTCGGTCTCGTCGTTCTACGGATCGGTCTACCCCGCGGTGCAGAACCTGCTGCTCGAGTGCCGAGCCGTCGGGCTCGGCGCGTCGATCCAGACGCTACCGATCTGGTACATCCCCGCGGCCCGCAAGATCCTCGGCCTGCCGCGCAACGTGAGACCCGTCTGCATCATCCCGATCGGATGGGCGAAGGGTCGCTACGGACCCACGACGCGGCGACCGATCGGCGAGGTCGTCCACCTCGATCGCTACGGCAACCAGCCGTTCAAGCTCTGAACTGCCGCAGCACGAACCAGGCCGCGAACCCGAGCAGCACGAACCCGAACGCTCGACTCAGTCGCTCGGTCGGTACGAGCGGAGCGACGCGGCTGCCCGCGAGCACGCCGGGCAGCATGCCGAGCGCGAACAGCGCGGCGATCGACCAGTCGATGTCACTGCGCAGCGCGTGCATGGCAATCGTGGGAACAGTGAGCGCCGCGGCGACCACGAGGCTCGTCCCGGTCGCGTCGTTCATGTCGAAGCCGAGCGCGACGAGGAACAACGGCACGAGCAGGAACCCACCTCCGTTCGCGAGCAGGCCCGACGCGAAGCCGATGGCCGCGGCCGCCGAGATGATGAAGGTCGCGTCGGCGCAACGACGGGCCGCGACGTCGGGAGCGACCGCAGCGCCAGGACGGATGACTCTCAGTCCGACCACCAACAGCACGACTCCCGACGCGGTCAGCAGGACCGGTCCGCCGACCCATCGGCTGCACCCCGCGCCGATCAGTGCCGCGGGAAACGCGCCGAGGAGGGCGAGGCGAGCGATGCGCCAGTCGACCTTTCCGGCCTTCGAGTACGACCAGGCGCCGACCGCGGAGCTCGGCAGCAGCGACGGCAACGGACCCACCACCGCCGCCATGGCCGGAACCCCGATCAGTGCGAGCACGGGGGTCGCGAACGCCGAACCCACGCCGAAGAGGCCATAGAGCACGCCGACGCCGAAGCCACCGACGACGATCAACAGTGTGATGCTCACCTGTCGATTGGACCGCACCGAGCGAAATAGGTCAAAGACCGATACTTGATCTGTCACATAGGCTGTTCCTATGGACCTTCGGCAATTGAGCTACGTCGTCGCCGTGGTCGACGAAGGCGGATTCACACGGGCCGCCAAGGCGATGCACGTTGCCCAGCCGTCGCTCTCGCAGGCCGTGCGGGCGCTCGAGGCCGAGCTCGGCGTGGCGCTGTTCCACCGCACCTCCCGCGCAGTGGTGCTGACGGCGGCCGGCGAAGCGCTCCTCGAGCCCGCGCGCCAGACGCTGCGCGACGCCTCGACGACGCGCGCTGCGGTGGCCGCGGTGGCGGGCCTGGTCGCGGGCCACCTCGACCTCGTCTGCCTCCCGACGCTCGCGGTGCACCCGGCGGCGCGACTCATCGGAGCGTTCCGGCGCGCCCACGGCCGCGTCACCGTCCGCGTCGTCGAGCCGGAGGACGCCGCGGCGATCGTCGACCGCGTCAGGATCGCGTCGAGCGAGATCGGGATCACCGAGCTCACCGCCGCGACCACCGACCTGGTCACACATCCGCTCGAGACGCAGGAGTACGTCGCGCTCATCTCCGCGGAGCTGCTTGCGACGGCGGCGCAGCAGGGACGGATCACGATCGAACGTCTCGCCGAACAACCGCTCATCACGACCCCGCCGGGCACCTCCAGCCGGCGGCTCATCGACGAGGCACTCGCCGCTCGCGGTCTCACGGCCGCGGTCGCCGTCGAGACCGACCATCGCGAGGCGATCGGTCCGCTCGTCAGCGCGGGCGCCGGTATCGCCGTGCTGCCGCGTCGCGTCGCCGAGGCCGGCGCACGCGACGGTCTCGCGATCGCGACGATCTCGCCGCCGATCGTCCGGCAGATCGGTCTGCTGCACCGCGACGGTCCGCTGTCCCCCGCAGCTCGCGGGTTCCTCTCGATCGCACTCGCCGATCCGGAGTCGACGGCCCGGCCGGCGGAGTAGCGACCGGACTACCGTCGCGGCGTGGCACGACACGACGGCGAAGTACGCGAGGAGGTCACGTTCTGCCGCATCTGCGGCCCCGCGTGCGGTCTGATCGTGACGACCGACGGCGAGCGCGTGTTGGGCATCCGGGCCGACGCCGAGCACGTGATGTCGAAGGGCTTCGCGTGCGTCAAGGGGATCCAGTTCGCAGCGATCCACGACTCACCCGACCGTGTCGATCACCCGCTGCACCGCGGGGTCGACGGATCATGGCAGCGCACGACGTGGGATGACGCAACGACGTCGATCGGTCGGCAACTCCGCTCGATCATCGACGCGCACGGTCCGCACAGCGTCGCGCTCTACGCGGGCACGCCCACCGACGCGTCGTCATCGACCCTGCTCGGCATGTCGGGCCTGGCACGCGCGATCGGCACGCGCAACGGCTACACCGCCGGCTCGCAGGACGCGAACAACAAGTTCCACGTCGGTCGGGCGATGTACGGCAACGTCGGCACACTCCCCTTCCCCGACATCGACCGCACCGACTACCTGCTGTTGATCGGGGCGAACCCGCACATTTCGCAGTTCAGCGTGATGAACGCTCCCAAGATCACGCCGCGGCTTCGCGGCATCGTCGAGCGCGGCGGTCGGGTCGTCTTCGTGAATCCGCGGCGCACCGAGTCGGCGAAGGCCGTCGGCGAACAGGTCTTCATCCGCCCCGGGACCGACATCGCGTTCCTGCTGTCACTCCTCGATCGGCTGCTCGACATCCCCGGCGCGATCGACCACGCGACGATCGCGCGACACGCGACCGGATTCGACGACGTCGCCGCCCTCGCACGACGTTGGCCGGCGACGCGCACCGCGGCGCTCACCGGCATTCCGGCAGCGGTGGTGCACGACCATGCCGAGGCGATCGCCGCCGCCCGCGGTGCCTCGGTCTACTGCTCGATCGGCGTCAACCAGGGTCCACACGGCACCCTCGGTTACTGGCTCGTGCAGGTGATCAACCTGGTGACCGGCAACCTCGATCGACGCGGCGGCAGCCTCGTCGGGCGCCCGGCGATCGATGGCTCGTCGCACACG
>JAYTFP010000006.1:0-13584 GCA_043734285.1 Acidimicrobiaceae bacterium | reverse complement strand
TCCACGACGCCGCGAACTCCGTCGCCACCGTTGTCGCGACACGAGTGCTGACGCCCCGCCAGGCCGTGCTGTGGGCGGCGTTCTTCAACTTCGCGGCGTTCCTGATCTTCGGGCAGGAGGTCGCGAAGGCCATCGCCAAGGACGTCGTCGATCCGGCGTCGCACATGCTGACCGTCGGAGTGATCTTCGCCGGACTGCTGGGCGCGATCGGTTGGAACCTCATCACGTTCTTCCTCGGCTTGCCCACGAGCTCGTCGCACGCGCTGGTCGGCGGGATGGCGGGTGCCGCCGTCGCTCGTGGCGGGTTCAACGTGTTGCTGGCAGACGGGCTGCGCAAGATTGGCGCGTTCATCATCCTCTCGCCGCTGCTCGGCATGGCGCTCGGGGTGGTGGTCTCGACGCTGATCGCCTGGATCTTTCACCGCAACACGAATGTCGAGCGCCTCAATCGAGGCTTCCGGAGGGGACAACTCTTCTCGGCGGCGATGTTCTCGCTCGGCCACGGCGCGAACGATGCGCAGAAGACGATGGGCATCATCCTCGCCTTGCTGATCGCCTCGAAGACACTGCCCGCGACCACCAACGACGTGCCGCTCTGGGTCGTGCTGCTGGCTCACACGGCGATCGGTCTGGGCACCCTGTCGGGCGGCTGGCGCATCGTCCACACGATGGGTTCGAAGATCACACGTCTGCAGCCGGTGGGAGGGTTCGCCGCGGAGACTGCGGCGGCGGCGACCTTGTTCGCCGTCTCGGCGGCAGGCATCCCCGTGTCGACCACCCACACCATCACCGGAGCGATCGTCGGCGTCGGCACGATGCGCCGCATGACCGCCGTGCGCTGGAGCGTCGCCGGCCAGGTCGTGTGGGCGTGGATCTTCACGATTCCCGGCGCGTTCGCGATCGGCTGGGCGGCGTCGCTCGTCGTCAAGGCGTTCGCGTGATCACGGATCGGAGGCGCTGATGGACCGCCGGATCATGCTGTTCCTGTATGCCGGGCTGGCCTCGTTGCTGATGTACCCGGTCGTCTCGCCGCTCGATTCGGCCGATCCGAGCAAGCCGCAACACTTCGGCTGGGTAGCGCTCGGGCTCGCGATCACCTACGCGGTGCTCGTGTTCCTGCTGCTGCTCGAGAGGATGAGTCGCCGCCGCGAACGTCCCCGCGGCGAACACACCGGGGGCGGCGAGAGGCGCCACTGACGTCACCCGCAATGCGCTCGACGGGCTGGTCGGTCGCTGCAATGTGAGGCGCGGTCACATCGACGCCCCGTTCGCATCACACGGCGAATTCCACGTCACAGCGAATTCGGCCCGTCCGCGGGATCTGAGCCGACCTACTGCCAGACGAATTCGCTGTGACGTGGTTTCGGTGGTCCGTGTTGTTGGATGCCGCCAGCAGCACCGAGCATGGTAACGATGGCGCAGGCCACTGTGACCCTCGCGTGAACGGCGATGACGCTGGGAATTGCCGAAAGGTATTGCAGAGAGTGCCCATGTCGGGCGTGCTGTGCAGCACTTTTTGCGGTATCCATCGAGAAGCTGCAGCCACGGCCCGGCCCTGGGCAGGCGCGGCGGGGCAATCGAACCTCACCAGGCCGTTTCGCGGGTGTCGAGGTGGCGGGTGAAGTGATCGCCGAGCTGGTGCATCGCGAGGATCGTGATGAACATCGCGGCTGTCGGGATGAGCGCCACGTTCGGGTAGCGCGTGATCATCGAGCGGCCGCCGGCGATCATGCCACCCCAGGTGGCGGTCGGCTCGGGCACCGAGAGGCCGAGCACCGCGAGCCCGCCCTCCGCAGTGAGCGCGACGGCCGCACCGAGCGCGTAGTAGCTCGCCATCTGCGGCAGCAGGCTCGGCAGGATCTCGAGGCGGATGATGCGAGCGCGCTTCGCTCCCGCGGCGCGAGCGGCCACCACGTGCTCGCGGGCGGTGATGACCCGGGTCTGCACCCGCGCGACGTGCCCGAAGACGGGCGTCGCCACCACCGCGACGCCCAGGCACACGCTGAAGAGACCGCGCTCGAAGGCGCCGACGATCGTGACCACGAGGACCATTCCCGGGATGGCCAGGATCACGTTGAACGACTGGGTGAGCAGGCTGTCGACAATGCCTCCGCCGAATCCGGCGATCATCCCGGCAATGCACCCCACGATGAGGGCCACCCCGATCGCGACGAGCCCGACGACGACCGCGGTCCGTGAGCCGAAGACGAGACGCGCGAACACGTCGCGGCCGATCTCGTCGGTGCCGAGCACATGGCGGCTGCTGGGCAGCGCCGCGGCGTGGTCGTCGGCGGCGGCCTGGATCGGGCAACCGGGCTGGGCGACGAGGTGGGCGCGCCCGACGGCGTCGACTTCGACCGTCGGGGTCTTGGCGGCGCACGTCGCCGATCGGTTCGGGTCGCCGAGGTGCAGCCACGGCGCGAACAGTGCACCGATGAGCACGAACAGGAGCCAGCACGCTGCGATTCGCGTCATCCTCGTCACTCGGCACCTCGCGGATCGAGCGCGCGGCCGAGCGAGTCGGCGACCAGGTTGCACGCAACGAACGCGCCCGTGCTGAGCGCGACGACGCCGAGCAGCACGGGGAAGTCGCCGGCGATCGCGGCGCGGGTCAGCTCCTGGCCGAGTCCGCGGGGAAACGCGAACAACACCTCGACGAACAGCGAGCCGCCGATGAGCGTGCCGAGTTGCAGTCCGACCACGGTGACCAAGGTCGACGAGCTCGGTCGCAGTGTGTGCCGCACGAGCACCTGGCGTTGCTTCAGCCCTTTCGATCGGGCGAACGTGACGAAGTCCTCACGAAGCGTCGCGCCCAGGTCGACGCGCAGCACCCGGGTGTAGATGCCGCCCAGGCCGAGGCCGAGTGAGAGTGCGGGCAGCACGAGGCTCCGCATGTTCGCGACCGGATCGTCGAAGATCGACACGTAGCCCGATGCCGTCGCCGGCAGCCATCCGAGCCAGGTCGAGAACACCACGACCAGCACGATGGCGGTCGCGAATCCTGGGAGCGAGACGAGCGCGAGCGCGAACGTGCCGAGCACCGTGTCGCTGGGACGACCGTGCCGCGCCGCGGCGATCAGACCGCCGGGGAGAGCCAGGAGCAGGGCGACGGCCTCGGCCAGCAGCGCCAACTCGAGGTTCACCGGCAGCGCCCGGGTCAGCTTGGCCGAGACGCGGCCGCCGTCCACCCAGCTCGTGCCGAGGTTGCCGTGCACCGCGCCCCACAACCAGCTCGCGTACTGCGAGACCATCGATCGATCGGTCCCCAGTTCTCGCGCGAGCGCAGCGCGTGCCCCGGAGCGCGAGAGATCGATGCCGCGGACTGCGCCGACCACGTCGACCGGGTCTCGGGAGAGCCGCAGCATGACGAACGAGAGGAACGTCGCGGCCACGACCGCGACGGTGAGGGTCACCACCCGCCCGACGATCCGACGGAAGACCTTGGCGCGGGTGTTCAGCGTCCCATCCAGACGCTGTCGAGACGCACGGTGCCCAGGCTGTCGATCTCGGCGGCCGGCAGCCCGTCGACCGCCGGGCGGGCGATGTTGCCCCACTGTCCGTACACCAGCGGTGAGAACGGACCTTCGGCAGCGAGGATCTTCTGGAACTCACTCAGCAGCTTTCGGCGCTTCGCGTCGTCGCGCTCCGCGTCGGCCTGCTCGAGGAGCTGGTCGACGCGCTGGTTCGAATAGAAGGTGAGATTGCCCGGGGCACCGGTCTTCACGCTCTCGCCGTGACCGGCGGGATCGACCGCGTCGGCGCTGCGGTAGCAGCCGCCCTGGTAGTTGCCCGACTTCGAGATGATCTTCGCGACGTACGTGCCCTGGTCGACGAGCTCGAGAGTGGGATCGAGTCCGACGTCACGAAACTGTTGCACGACGAGTTGCAGCACGGCATCCGACTCGGGCGACTTGATGCACGAGATGGTGAAGTGGCGGATCGAGTCACCCTTCTCGGCGACGACCTGCGCGAGCAGTTTGCGCGCCGCGACCGGATCGTGGTCGGGATAGCGCGCCGCCTCCTCGTGCCACGGCGAGCCGGGCGGGAACAGCCAGTGTGCGGGCCGCGCGTTGCCGCCGTACGCCTGGTTGTTGATGGCGTCGCGATCGAACGCCAGCGCGGCGACGCGGCGCATCCTCGGGTCGTTGAACGGAGGTTTTGACGTGTTCGACATCGAGATGGTCGACGAGTTCGCGATCGTGAGTTGGGTCTCGAGCGAGGTGTCCTTGCGGCCTGCGGCGATGGTGGTCGCATCAGCCGTCTGGATGAGATCGACGTCGTTGTTCTGCAACGCGGTCAGGCGCAGCTGCGAGTCGAGCAGGGGGATGACGCGGATCCGGTCGAGGTAGGGGAGTTGTCGCCCCTTGTCGTCCTTGCGCCAGTAGTGGTCGCTGCGATGAAGCGTGACGGTGTCGCGGTCGACGAGCACGAAGGGCCCCGTGCCGTCGGGATCGCGGTTCGGATCACCGTGGGCGTCGATGAGCTTCGGCGAGACTGGATACCACTCGGCCTTCGTCAACTTCTCCTGCACGAAACGGGGGAGTGGCGTGGTGAGCGTGAGCTGCACGGTCGTCGGGTCGGACGCGGTCACCGACGCGATCGAATCGAGGTGGCATGCGCAGTCGGCACCCTTGGCGCGGCGCCATTCGTAGTTGCGCACGATCGACGACGCGTCGAACGGGGTGCCGTCGTGGAACGTGACGCCGGTGCGGACCTTCAATGTCCAGTGCATGGCATCGTCGGAGACCTTCCACGACGTCAGGAGCCACGGCTCGGCCTCGCCCGCGTGGGCGGGGTCGCGGGAGTAGCGCACGAGCGGGTCGTACACGGCCAGCGCGACTTCGACGTCGACGTTCTGCTGCAGGTTCTTCGTGGGGTCGAGCGTCACCACCGACGACTCGACGCCGACGCGGAGCGTGCCACCCGTGATGGGTGAACCCTCGTTCCGCTTGCTCGTGGTCGTCGGAGCCGACGCCGGTGAGTTGATCTCGAATCGGTTGGTGCACCCGGTCAGGCAGACGACCAGGAATGCCGCGACGGCGCTTCGGCGTACGCCGACGTTCACTCGACGCCTTCGGGATCGGTGAGGAGCCGCTGGAACCACTTGGCCGAGTCCTTCGGGATGCGGCGGTAGTCGTCGTCGTAGTCAGTGTAGACGATGCCGAACCGTGACCGGCGTCCCATGAACCACTCGATGTTGTCGGCGAACGACCACGCGAAGTAGCCGTCGACCGGAATCCCCTCGGCCCGTGCGGCGAGCACGATCTCGAGGTGCTTGCGATAGCTCCAGATGCGGATGTCATCGCGCACGCGACCGTCCTCCACCTTGTCCTGGCCTCCGTAGCCACCTTCGGTGACGACGAGTCGCCGTGCGGCGGGATGCCTCGCGTACTTCCGGAGCACCCAGAGGAGACCGGTCGCATCCTGCGGGATGCCCAGGTCGGACCGGACGTTGGCCTCGGCGCCGGGGACCGTCGCGGTCGGGATGTTGCCGAGCAGCGGGAAGCGCTTCAGCGCGACGCTCGGGCCGTAGTACTGCACTCCCATGAAGTCGTAGGTGAACGTGGCCTTCTCGAGGTCGCCGTCGACGATGTGCCGCTCCATCCGCTTCATCCAGCGCGACGCGTCGAACGGATAGCCGAGCCCCCCGGCCGGGTCGATGAACATGTCGACGCTCAGCGCCTCGATCGCGCGTTTCAGCTTCGCAGTGCGCGCGTCGGTCGGCTCGTACGGATGGACGACCGACATGACGTTGGTCGTCCCGATGTCGGCGTCGTCGCCGAGTGCGGCTCGCATCCGCCGGCCCGCTTCGGCGCAGGCCAGGTTCATGTGATGCACCGACCGCAGCGCCGTGTCGACGTGCACGCCCCGCCGGCCGAAGAGCCCGCCGAGCAGGAACAGGGCGACGCTCGCCGGCTCGTTGAAGACCATCCAGTGCCGCACGCGGACACCGAACTTCTCCGCGCACTTCTCGGCGAACGCGGCGAAGTCGTCGACGATGCCACGCCGCGTCCATGCGCCCTCGTTCCAGAGGGCGAGCGGCATGTCCCAGTGGTGCACCGTGATCCACGGCTCCATGCCGAGTTCGAGCGTGCGGTCGATCACGCGGTCGTAGAAGTCGGCGCCAGCCTGGTTCCACGGGTCGCGGCCGTTGCCCATCAAGCGGGGCCACGACAACGAGATGCGGTTGGCCCGGAATCCGAACGACGCGATCAGATCGAGGTCGTCGCGATAGCGCTCGTGGAACAGGATGCCCTGGTCGCCGCCCTCGCCCTTGATGCGTCCGATCCGGACCATCTCGTCCCAGATCGACGGCTTCTTGCCGTCGGCCGTGGGGGCCCCTTCGATCTGGAACGACGCGGAGGCGACCCCCCACGTGAAGTCGTCACCGAAATCCGAGATCCTCATCGCAAACCACCCCTTGCGTCCGCGCCGGCCGAGCCGAGCGGACGAATGATGGCATTTTCGTTTGCCGCGCGGTCTCTCAGTGCTGCAGAGCGTTGGAGATCGCGGTCTGGGCGCAGTGGCCCATCGCCGCGTAGCCCGCGTCGTTCATGTGAACGGGGTCGACGGTGACGATGTTCTCGAACGTCCAGTACTCGTAGTTGAGTGTGTCGCTGCCTGGCGACGACTCGAGCACCGAGGTGCAGTCGACGACGGTCGCATGCAGGTTGCCGGGTGTCGACATCCACGTGTTGACCGCCTGGCGGTGCGCCTGAACCGCGAGTTCGGTCGGCGTGCCCTGAGGGATCGGATGGATCTTCAGCATCACGGTGTGAACTCCGCGGGCGTACAAGGTGGCGTCGAGGCTCTGGATCGCGTTGATCGCCACCGAGGGCGCCTGACCCTCGGTGAGGTCGTTGAGGCCCCCGCTGATCGCGACGGCGCCGATGTTGTTGCCGCAGGTGTTGAGTTGGGTGAGTACGCGGGCACCGATGGTGTCCATCGTCGGGTCTGACGTGTAATTGCCGCCGAACGACGATCCGCCGCGAGCGGTGTTGAACGCGGAGTCATTGGCAGGCAGCGTGATCCAGCCGGGCCAGTGGCCGGCGATGCTGTCGCCGCCGTACATCGCCAGGTGGATGTCGAACGGACAGTACGGCGGCGTGATCGAAATCGACTGCGGCCCAGATGTCGCCGGGGCGCATGCCGCGGCGGACGCGATGACGACCGCCGTCAACAACACGACCCTCACCCGCCTCGACGCCGTCGCCATCATTCGTTCCCCTGCGTGGAGCCGCTCCCGCCGCGACCGACCAGATGGTACGGCATCGCCCATGCCGCGACATGCTGACGCGTGAGCCCGGTGGGCGGCGTTGCCAGGAATTCAGCCGTCTTCGCCGACGGGGGGTGCTGTCTCGACGGAGCGTGCCGCCTTCCGGCGCACGCTCAGTGGCGGCAGGGGCGGACGTCGTCGGGGGCGAATTCGACCGGCAGCACCGAGCCGTCAGAGGCCCGTCGCAACCAGTAGCCTTGGTCGTCGCTCGCCGAAATCTCGAAGCCGCCCGTCCACGCGCCGTCGAAACGGCGTCGGACCTCGACCGTCGAGCCGGTTGCCAGCGTCGTCGTGTCGGCGACTCGTGCATCCTCAGTGATGACCATGTGTGTTCCTTTCGAGGCGGAGAGCCAACCGGAGGATGGCCCTACTGCTCGGTCCCCACGGTACGACGGCAGGGTTACGGCAATGGGGACCTGCGCGTGAACATCCTATTTCGAACAGTTCAAACGTTCATGTCGCGGCTCACTGTCAGACGTCGTCCGCATACTTGCCCCATGACACTCGAAACAGTGATGGCAGTGGTCTTCGCATTCGCGATCGGCGCGGTGATGGCGCACCTGCGAGCTCGCGCGATGGCAGTGGTGCGGCTCGCGAAAGTCGAACGCACGGCGCTCGAGCGCGAGGCGCTGCTCCGCGAGCAGTTGGCCGGGGCCGAGGCGGTCACGATCGAGCACTCGGCTGAGGGCCGGTGGCTCGAGCACGGTGAGTCGGTCCAGACGACGCTGACGCAGTTGACCGACCATCTCGGGCGGATCGAGGCCCAACGCGTGCGCGACACCACGACCATGTCGGAAGCGGTCCGCACACTTCACGAGGCGAGCGTCGCCACGCGCGACGAGGCGCGCAATCTCGCCCACGCGCTCAACGACAACCGTTCGCGCGGCGTGTGGGGCGAAATGCAGCTCCGCCGGGTGCTCGAGCAGTCGGGTATGGACCGCCACGCCGACTTCGTCGAACAGCGCGGGGTCTCGTCGAATGAGTCTCAAGGACGACCCGATGCGGTCGTGCGTCTGCCCAACGATCGTCGCATCGTGATCGATGCAAAGGCGCCTCTCGACCGCTTCCTCGTCGCCTCCCAGTGCGACGATCCGGTCGCGAGAAGCGCAGCCCTCGTCGAGCACGGCAAGGCCCTGTACTCACACGTGATGGCGCTCTCCAAGCGCTCGTATTCCGAGCATGTCGACGGAGCCGTCGATTTCGTGGTGCTCTTCGTGCCAGGTGACGCATTTCTCTCGGCCGCACTCGAAGGGCGGCCGGCGCTGCTCGAAGAAGCGTTCGCTCTGAACGTCGTGCTCGCGTCACCGTCGACCTTGCTCGCGCTGCTGCGAGCCGTCGCATGCGGATGGCGTGAGCGTCGTATCGCGGAAGACGGGCACCTCATCGCCCAGGCCGGGCGCGAGCTGTACGAACGCCTCGGTGTGTTCGTCGACCATTACAACCGCGTCGGCAATGCGTTGGGCTCGGCAGTCGACGCGTACAACAAGGCGACTGGCTCATTCGACCGGCGGGTGCTGCCGAGCGCGCGCCGGTTGCACGAGCACGGCGCAGGCACGGCGAAGCTCATGACGGTGTCGGCGCCGCTCGACAGCCTGCCGGTCCCGTCCGGCCTCGGCGCTTGCGTCGCCGAGAGCGGATCCGACGCGGCCTGAGCCAGCATCCCCAGCCGAGGGGGTCGTCGATCGGGGGTTGCTTCCGATACCCTCAGCGCTGCAGCCGGCGGAGGTACGCCGCGCAAAGAGGGGGAGAGTTCATGCCGCACATCGCCTTGCAGGAGGGGGTTCCGGGGATCCTGGGACCGATGTTCTTCCGGCCCGAGACCGCCAAGCCGCTCAACGACCTGGCAGAAGTGCTGCTCCGCGGCGAGAGCACCCTCACCCGTGGTGAGCGCGAGCTGATCGCCGCGCACGTCTCCAAGCTCAACGACTGTCACTTTTGCCACATGTCGCACGCGACCTTCGCAGCGCTGCAGCTCGACGAGGGTTGGGACGTCGTCGACGCACTCGTCGACGATCCGGCAACCGCTCCGATCAGTGAGAAATTGAAAGCGCTGATCGCCATTGCCGGCAAGGTGCAGAAGGGCGGGCTCAACGTGACCGACGCGGATGTCGCCGTTGCCCGTGCCGAGGGCGCCACCGACATCGAGATCCACGACACCGTGCTCATCGCGGCCGCGTTCTGCATGTTCAACCGGTATGTCGACGGATTGGCCACGTGGGCGCCGCCCGACCGCGGCGACTACGAGGGCAACGGCCGCATGATCGTCGAACTCGGCTACGCGGCCATGTCGCCTCCCATTCCGAACTGACGCCGAGCGCGTGACAACGTCAGCGCCGTCGACCGAGGTCGCCCAACCGCGCCTGGCATCGCTGACCTCGCTGCGGTGGTTCGCCGCTTCGGCGGTGTTCCTGCGTCACAGCGGATTCACGCTCGTCAAGTGGGCGCCCTTCACGCGCATCGCGGCGCAGGGCAACAGTGGGGTCTCGTTCTTCTTCATCCTCTCGGGGTTCGTGCTGGCCTGGTCGCACCGCCCCGAGACGCGGGCGCCGGTGTTCTACCAACGGCGTTTCGCTCGGATCTACCCCAGCTACTTCGTCGTCGCGGTGCTCGGCGTGCCGTTCCTCATCGTGATCGGCTCGGTCACCTCGCTCGGCGAGGTGCTGCGAGCGTTGGTCTCGCTCACGCTCGTGCAGGCCTGGATCCCATCGGTCTCGCTCGCGCTCGCCGGCACGGGCGTCGCCTGGTCACTCTCGGCCGAGACGTTCTTCTACCTCCTCTTCCCGCTGTTGATCAGCCGCCTCACACGCCTGGCGACCTCGGGGCTCGGCACCGTGGCCGCTCTCGCGGTGGTGACATCGATCGCGATTCCTCTCGCCGTACGTCCACACGAGCACGGCTTCTGGTTCTGGTTCCTCTACTTCGATCCGGTCGTGCGCACGCTCGAGTTCGTGCTCGGGATGTGCCTGTGCCTGCTGATGCGTCGGGGGGTGCGACTGCCATTCGGACCAGGCCCGGCTGCCGTGCTCGCACTTGGCGCGTACCTCGCGGCCGGATGGGCGCCGGTCTACCTCAGCTGGTACGCGATCACGCTGGTTCCCTATGCGCTGCTGATCTTCGCGTCCGCACAGCGCGACCTCGAGGGCCGGACGTCACGCCTGCTCGCCTCGAAACGGCTGAACGACCTGGGCGTCTGGTCGTACGCGTTCTACCTGGTCCACGTGCTGGTGGTCCGGGGCATGTCGGGCGTCCTCAAGAAGGGGGGCCTGTCGCTCCCGCTGCTCGGGCGCTTCGCTGCCATGGGCGTCGCCTACGTTGTGGCGATCGCGGTGTCCCACCTCATCTGGCGGGTCGTCGAACACCCCTTCGAGCAGCGCCTCCGGGCAGTGCGCATCGCTCGATGAACTGACGAGGAGCACGAGTATGGGCGACGAGCAGACGATCGACGATCGGGGCCGGATCTTCGTCACCCCGGCCGAGTTCGGCGACATGGAGCAGTGGCACGAGATCGCCGCCGAGCTGCGCCGCGATGCGCCCGTGCTGCGCGTCGAGGCCGAGGGATGGAGCCCGTTCTGGGCGCTGACGCGTCATGCCGATGTGTTCGAGGTCTCGCGGCGCAGCGACCTGTTTCACAACACTCCACGCTCGGCACCCGGCCCCGACTTGCCGTACGACATGCTCCAGGCGCTCGGTTTCGAGTTGCCACGTACGCTCGTCCACCTGCACGGCGCCGAACACGACGCCTACCGCAAGGTGACCAACGACTGGTTCAAGCCGGCAGCGGTGAAGAACCTCCAGCCGAAGATCGACGAGATCGCCGACGAGTACGCCGACCTGCTGGTCGAGCGGGGTGGAGAGTGCGACCTCGCCGCCGACATCGCCGTGCCGTTCACGCTGCGGGTGATCATGGGCATCTTCGGTGTGCCGCCCGAGGACGAGGCGTTCATGCTCGAACTCACGCAGGGTCTCTTCGGTGCCGCGGATCCCGAGTACCTGGGCGATTTCAGCGATCCGATCCAGTTGATGATCGGCACGATCGAGAAGTTCAAGGCGTACTTCGAGGCCCTCACCGACGAGCGCCGGCGACGCCCCACCGACGACCTCGCCACCGTGCTCGCCAACGGCCGGATCGACGGCGAGCCGCTCGGTGAGACCGAGTTGCTCTGGTACTACATCATCGTCGCGACGGCGGGTCACGACACGACGTCGTTCGCCGTGTCGGGCGGGATGGAGCAACTGCTTCGCCACCCCGATCAACTCGCGGCACTGCGTCGTGATCCGTCCTTGATGCCGAACGCGGCCGAAGAGATGATCCGCTGGACGAGTCCGGTGCGCTGCTTCATGCGATGGGCCCAGGACGACGTCGAGATGCACGGCGTGAAGATCGCCAAGGGTGACGCGGTCCTCACGTCGTACCCGTCGGCGAACCGCGACGAGGACGTCTTCGTCGATCCCATGACGTTCGACGTCATGCGTCCCGATGCCGACAAACTCCTGTCGTTCGGCCTCGGTATGCACTACTGCCTCGGCGCGCAGGTGGCCCGACGCGAGGTGCGCACGATCGTCAGCCGCATCCTCGACCGCACGGCCGATCTCGAACTCGCGGGAACACCCGAGTGGACGACCGCCCACTTCGTCAGCGGCGTCAAGCACCTGCCCGTGCGCTACACGTTGAAGTAGCGGTCAGCAGGTCAGAATCGTTCGCGGCGCACGGTGGTTCGCTTGCCCTTGAGCGTGGTGCGGGCCATCGCCGCCACGACGGCATCTGCAGAGGCCTCAGGCACCTCGACGAGCGAGAACCGGTCGGCGATCTCGATCGCGCCGATGTCGCGCCCGGGAATGTTCGCCTCGCCGGCGATCGCGCCAACCAGGTCTTTCGGACGGATGCCGGCCGCCTTGCCCGCGCCGATGTAAAGGCGGGTCATCCCTGGTCCCACGCCTGGTTTCGTGGGTCGTTCACCACGTGCGGGTCGATCCTTGGAGGCGCGATCGTCGCGTGCGGAGCCCGAACGGCTGGGTCGATCCTTGGAGGACCGATCTTTCGAAGGGCGCGACTCGCGGACGTCGGGGATGTCGGTCTCGTCCTCGTCGACGCCGGCGGCCTCGTGCGCCAACTTGACCGCTGCGAGCGCGACTTCCATCACGTCGAACTCGTCGGCGAGCTGGTCGACGACGGTGCGGAACCGTTCGAGTTCGCCGTCGAGGATGCTCTGGCGCAGCGTCGCGCGCGTCGTCTCGATGCGCTTGGTGCGCAGGTCGGCAACCGTCGGAACCGTGCCGATCTGGATGTGCTGCCCGGTGATCCGCTCGATGTTCTTGAGAAGGCGGCTCTCGCGCGGCTCGGCGAGGGTGATGGCCACGCCCTCGCGGCCCGCCCGACCGACGCGGCCGATGCGGTGCACGTACGACTCGGGAGCCGAGGGGACGTCGTAGTTCACGACGTGCGTGAGCTGGTCGATGTCGAGTCCGCGGGCGGCCACGTCGGTGGCCACGAGCAGATCGGCCGTCCGTGATCGCAGGCGACCCATCACACGGTCGCGCTGCTCCTGACTCATGCCGCCGTGCAGCGCCTCGGCCCGATAGCCGCGGCCGTTCATCGTCTCGGTGAGCTGATCGACCTCGTTGCGCGTGCGGCAGAAAACAATCGTCGCCACCGGCGACTCGACGTCGAGCACACGTCCGAGCGCCGCGGGCTTGTGCGACCGCGGCACGATGTACGCGGTCTGACGCACCTGCGGCGACGAGCCGGGATCGCCCGAGAGCCGCTCGATCTCTATACGGATCGGATCCGTCAGGTAGCGACGCGCAAGACCACCGATGCGCGGTGGCATCGTCGCCGAGAACAGCACCGTCTGACGCGTACTCGGCGTCGCGTCGAGGATCGCCTCGAGATCCTCCGCGAATCCCATGTCGAGCATCTCGTCGGCTTCGTCGAGCACGACCACCTCGATCGACGCGAGCGAGAGTGCGCCGCGGCTCAGATGATCGAGCGCGCGGCCGGGCGTCGCCACGACGATGTCGACGCCGCGTCGCAGGGCCTGGAGCTGGCGGGCGATGGGTTGGCCGCCGAAGATCGGCAGGACGTGCACTCCGAGCGTGCGGCCGTACCGGTGGATCGCCTCGGAGACCTGCATCGCCAGTTCGCGGGTCGGCACGAGTACGAGTGCGAACGGCGCCTGCTGTTCCTTTGCGCCCCGAGCGGCGAGTCGTTCGAGGATCGGCAGCGCGAACGCGGCCGTCTTGCCGGTGCCGGTGGCGGCCTGGCCCAGCAGGTCGCCACCGCCCAGCAGGGGCGGAATGGCCTCGCGCTG
>JAYTFP010000005.1:0-8987 GCA_043734285.1 Acidimicrobiaceae bacterium | reverse complement strand
GGGACGAGGTCGTCGTCGTGCCGACCGACACCGTCTACGGGCTGGCGGTCCGCATGAGCGCGGCGGCCGTCGAGCGCCTGTTCGAGCTCAAGGGCCGGGCCGCGGACAAGCCGTTCGCCGTGCTGGTCGGCAGTCGTGAGCAGGCAGATGCACTCGCAGCCGACGATCCGGTCGCTCGCCGGCTGATGGACCGCTTCTGGCCCGGTCCGCTCACGATCGTGACCCGCCGCGCCGACGGAATCGACTTCGACCTCGGCGGCGACCCCCGCACCATCGGGATCCGCCATCCGCAGTCCGAGCTGATTGCAGCGCTCGCCGGCGCGGTCGGCCCCTTGGTGACGACCAGCGCGAACCGCGCGGGCGAGCCGTTCCTCGTTTCACTTGGCGAGATCGCGTCGACGTTCGGCGCGGAGGTCACGACGGTGATCGACGGCGGTGAGCTGACCGGCGAGCCGTCGATGGTCGTCGACTGCTCGGTCACCCCGCTGGAGGTCTTGCGCGGCGGACCGATCGACGAGGCAGAGGTTCGGGCGGCTGCGAACGGGCTCGCCTAGCATCGGGTAGTCGGCACGACCGCGGAGCGAGGCATCACATGGGGTTCGGGAAGAAGCCGGCCGAGAGTGCCGATTGGCTCGCGAGCGTCGCGTTCTTCGAGGGCTTCAGCACCGAGGATCTGACCCGCGTGGCCGCCTTGTCGAGCGAGGTCGAAGCGCCCGCCGGAACCGTGTTGATCGATCAGGGCGACGCCGGTGTCGATTGTTTCGTGATCGTCGAGGGTGAGGCGAGTGTGATCGTCAGCGGCGACCACGTCACGTCGCTCGCGTCGGGCGCGATGTTCGGAGAGACCGCGCTCGTCGATCACCGTCCTCGCAATGCATCCGTCATCGCTGACACCGACATGCGGCTCCTCCGGTTCGACGCGAAGCACTTCCGCCAGTTGCTCGACGAGATGCCGAAGGCGTCGGAGCGCGTCATGACGCTCCTGCACCAGCGCCTCCTCGGCCGATAAGAGGGCGAGCGGACGGTACGAGTCGGCGCCGGCCCAAGGTACGTCGGCTTTGCCGACAGGCCGCTCTCTCGATTGAGCCTGCCGCCTATCGGCGCAGGCTCTGGCGACGTCAGGCGAGCGTCAGTTCGCCGTCGGCGGCGAGGGTGGCGGCCCGGTTGACCATGTCGTCGACCTCCATAAGGGCCATCGTCTCGGCGTCCGACGTGACACCCCAGCCACGGCTGCCGTCGGTCGTGCGGATCGCGGCGTGCGCCCGCGCGGGCGAGCCGTCGCGCTCGTGCATGACGGTCCAGGTCTCGATGGTCACGGGCCCGACGTGGTCTTCGGCAGCGACCGTCGGTCCGACGTCGGTGTCGATCGCGAACTGCGGATGGGCGGTGCGGAAGCCGTCGGCGGGAGGCTCGGTCGAGTAGACGCCGAAGCTGTGCTTCTGGATGTTGCCGCCGTTGGCGGTGACCAGCCCGAACTCACCCGCGTCGTTGCGGAGCACGTCGACCATCGTGGCGAGGGCGTGGCCAACCGGGTTGTTCCACGGTCCACCGGCGAAGCAGAGTCCGCCGTAGACGGTGAGCTGTCGGTCGAGACTGATGTCGAGCTCGCGGCACGCGACCTGCACGGCCGACGGGAAGCACGAGTACACGTCGAGGTGTGCGATCTCGTCGATCGTGCGACCCGCGAGTTCGAGCGTGGCGCGCCCGGCGAAGCGGATCGCCGCGGATGACGTGAACGAGGGCCGGTTCGACAGATAGCCATCGGCGCCGTCAGCTCCAGCGTGGAGGAACACCCAACGATCACGGCTGATACCGAGCGCCTCGGCGCGTTCGGCGGAGCAGACGATGACCGCCGACGACATGTCGACGTCGGGGTTCGACACCATCCGCTTGGTGTACGGGAAGCCGACGACGCGATTCTCGGCGGTGACCTCGCCGATCTCGGTCGCGGTGTGCACGGCGCGGTCCCACGCGTACGGGTTGGCGGCGGCGACGGCGCTGAAGCCGGCCCACATCTCGGAGACCGCAGCGGTGTGCTCGGCAGCGGTACGACCCGCGACGTGTCGCAACGCATTCTCGAAGAGGGGATACGCCTGCGTCGGCAAGAGGATCCCCTTCGCGAGTTCTGCGGCGTGGGCCATGTCGAAACTGCCGCCATCGGTCCAGCCGGGCGTGACCGCGTCGAGGTCTTGGCGGACCCACGGCGGACTCACGCCGGCGCGTCGCGTCCGCATCCGTGATCGGTACGGCTCGCCGCCGCACATCAGCGCGAGGTCGGTCGTTCCCGCCACGATGCGCTCGCCGATGCGGTTCATCAACATCTGCGGCGTGTTGCCGCCCATCGCCGGATACATCGTCATCGCGGGCGAGGCGCCGAGCAGGGGAGCGAGGATCACCGACGGGTCGGAGTAGCGCCATGAGACGATCGGCACGACCCCGATCGTGTCGAGTGCGGCCAGCACGCCGCTCGCCCCGGTGTCGCGCTCGGCCGAGCGTGCGGCCTCGGCGATGAGTTCGGTCGGGTCGGGCTCGACCGAGTCGTCACGGTTGAGGAACTGACCGACGCCGATGACGACGGGGGAGCGCGGGTCGATGGTGGGCGACATGGCCCGAGGATAGGGAAGGTCGGACTCCGTCCTACAATCATCGCCATGTCACGCGTCGCCGTCGGATCCGACCACGCAGGGTTCCACCTGAGAGGGGTGCTCGCCGAGCACCTCCGGGCGAACGGGCACGAGGTCATCGACCTCGGGTGCACATCACCCGAGCGGTGTGACTACCCCGACTTCGGCGCCGCGGTCGGCCGCGCCGTCGCCGACGGAACGGCCGATCTCGGGCTCTGCACCTGCGGCAGTGGGATCGGCATCGCGATGGCGGCCAACAAGATCCCCGGTGTGCGCGCCGCCACGGTGCACGACGTCACGTCGGCCCGCATGGCCCGCCAGCACAACAATGCCAACGTGATCTGCCTGGGCGAGCGGTTCACCGGCGAGCAGGTCGCCCTCGATGCCCTCGACGCCTTCCTGGCGGCAACGTTCGAGGGTGGCCGTCACGCGGCCCGGGTCGACAAGATCGACGCGCTGCTGCCCCGTCAGTAGGCGCGCCGCCACGGGCTAGCGTTTCGGTCACCCGACGAAAGCGACTCCTGATGCCTTGGCCCACCGACCGTGATGACGCCGTCTTCGATCTGATCGATCGCGAGATCGAGCGGCAGAACACCGGTCTGCAGCTGATCGCCAGTGAAAACTTCACGTCGCCGGCCGTGATGCGGGCCGTCGGCTCGGTGCTGACGAACAAGTACTCCGAGGGCTATCCCGGCAAGCGCTACTACGGCGGCAACGAGTTCGTCGACGACATCGAAGACCTGGCCCGTGAGCGGGCGAAGGCGCTGTTCGGTGCCGAGGCCGCGAACGTGCAGCCGCACTCGGGCGCCAACGCGAATCTCGGCGTGTACCTCGCGCTGCTCGAGCCGGGCGACAAGGTGCTCGGCATGAGCCTCGATCACGGCGGCCACCTCACCCACGGCAGCCCGGTCAACATCTCGGGCCGCATCTACGACTTCGTCGGATACCGCGTCACACCGTCCGACGAGCGCATCGATCTCGACCAGCTCCGCGACCTCGCGCTCGAGCACCGCCCGAAGATGATCGTCGCCGGCGCGACCGCGTATCCACGCATCATAGACCCCGCGCCGATCCGCGAGATCGCGGATGAGGTCGGTGCGTTGTTCCTGTTCGACGCGGCGCACATCGCCGGTCTGATCGCGGGTGGAGTGCACCCCAATCCGGTGCCGTTCGCCGACGTCGTCACGTTCACGACGCACAAGACGCTCCGCGGTCCGCGCGGCGGTTGCATCCTCAGCCGCGCCGAGCACGCCGCGGCGATCGACAAGGCCATCTTCCCGGGACTGCAGGGCGGACCACTCGAACACGTCATCGCCGGCAAGGCGGTCGCGTTCCGCGAGGCCGCGAAGCCTGCGTTCCGCGACTACGCGAGCCAGATCGTCGCGAACTCTCAGGCACTCGCCGAGGGCCTGGCCACCGAGGGTTTCCGCCTCGTGTCAGGCGGCACCGACAACCACCTGATGCTGGTCGACCTGCGATCGTTCGATGCCGAGCTGACCGGCAAGGAAGCGCAGATCGTGCTCGACGAGGCGGGCATCACGCTCAACAAGAACACGGTGCCCGACGATCCCCGTTCTCCGTTCGTCACCTCCGGACTGCGGATCGGCACGCCGTCGGTCACGACCCAGGGCATGGCCGAGCCCGAGATGGCCCAGATCGCCGAGTTCATCGCCCGAGTGCTCCGCGAGCGGCGTCACCCCGACGAGATCGCCGCGGTTCGTGCGCAGGTCGCAACCCTCTGCTCGAAGTTCACCCCGTACCCGGCCTAGCGCCGTGCTGATCCGGGCCGTCGAACCCGATGTCGGTAGCCTGACCACGTGATCGGCTCGTACGCCCTCGTCCTGGCAACGGCCGCGGGGGTGACCTGGGTGCTGGTCCCGCTGGCGATGCGGCTGGCGCGTCGTCTCGGCGCGGTCGTCGCGCCCGGCGATCGACACATCCACACTCGGCCGACCCCCACGATGGGCGGCCTCGCGATGTTCGTGGGAATGCTGGCCGGGCTCGGCGTGGCGAGCTCGCTCGACCAGTTCCACACCGTGTTCGAGTCGCCGGCGAACGTGATCGGTGTCGTCGCCGCGGCCACGGTGATGTTCGGCTCGGGTCTGATCGACGACCTCCGCGACGTGTCGGCGCCGGCGAAGGTCGCCGGCATGGTGCTGTCGGGGTCGATCCTGTTGCTCTCGGGCAACTCGATCGTCAACGTGCCGTTGCCGTTCTTCGGATTCACCGTGCTGACCCAAGACCTCGCAGCGCTGGTGACCGTGATCTGGGTCGTGGGGATCGCCAACGCGGTCAACCTCATCGACGGCCTCGACGGGCTGGCGACCGGGTTGATGGTGATCGCCTCCGGTTCGTTCCTGCTCTATGCCATCCGCCTCGACCAGGCCGGGGCGTTGTTCACCGGCAACATCGGTCCGCTGCTGCTGGTCATCATCCTCGGGATGTGCCTCGGGTTCCTGCCGTGGAACTTCCATCCCGCGAAGGTCTTCATGGGTGACAGCGGCGCGCTGCTGCTGGGGCTCCTGATGGCCTCATCGACGATCGCGGTCGGTGGGCAGTCCGACGACTCGTTCACCGGCCAGTCGTGGTTCTTCTTCGCGCCGCTCGTGATCCCGCTCGTCATCCTCGGCATACCCGTACTCGACGTGATCTTCGCCGTGCTGCGCCGCGCCACGCGACGGTCCGGCCTCGCCAACGCCGACAAGGACCATCTCCACCACCGGCTGCTGCGGCTCGGCCACGGCTATCGCCAGACCGTCGTGATCCTCTGGTTGTGGACCGGTCTGCTCTCGGCCTTCGCGCTCTACCCGGCATGGTCGGGCAAGGGCATCGCAATGATTCCGATCGCCGTTGCGGCCCTCGTGTTGCTGCTCTTCACGATGCTGGCGCCGTGGTTCGGTCGCCGCAACGTCGACGGCGCGTCGGTCGCAGAGGAGCCCCCGGTGGTCGTCGACGTGACCGGTGCCCCGGCGGCGCGCGACCACGACGTGCCGGCCTGACGACCCACGTCGCGTAGGTCGGGCGGCTCGGCCAATGGTCTGAACAGCCCACTTTCTGTTCAAGGTTTTCTGCCGATCTCCCGAAGGTGACTCCAGGGCCATGGGTCCGTACGGACCAATTCTGGGGAGTTGGCATGCGCCGAGCAGTAGTGGTGGGAGTTGCCGCGTTGGTGGTCGCCGGTTGTGCGCCCGCGTCAGCGCGAGACGACGGATCGGTCGACGCCCAGGGATTGCGGCGCCGCATCACGGCGGTGACCTCGACGACGACGACGACGGCCGCGCCGACGACGACGAGCACGACCACGACCGCGGTGCCGGTGACCACGACGACCGCGGCGCCGGCCCCGACGACGACCCTGCCGATGTCGGCGATCGAGCCGTCGTTCGCCGCGCCGTTCGGTAACTCACCGTGGAATCGTCCGGTCGCCGGCATGGCCGCGCACCCGCAGTCGGCGGAGTACGCATCACGGATGTTCAACTACGGCATCCAGGGCGGGTCCTCCGACCCGTCGCTGCGTGGAAAGTTCTCGACGTACTTCCGCGATTACTCACAGCCGGTGTACGACGCCCGTCAGGCCAACACGACGGTCCAGGTGTTCCGTGCCGGCTTCGGCTTCGCGGGCAGCGTGCCGAACGGCGGGAGCATCCCGTGGAACGACGCGTGGCAGCCACCGACCGGGAACGACGCCATGATGTTCATCGCCAATCCGGATACGGGACGCCTCTACGAGCTCTGGCTCGTGCAGACGGTGAACAAGACGTCGTGCTTCACGTTCGAGAATCTCTTCCTCGGCTTCTCCTTCGACGGGCACAACATCTGCGTCGGCCAGTCCGATGTCATCCAGGACGCCTCGGGCCACGCGGTCGACTACCGCACGTACGAGGGCGGCTACCCGACGGGCGGTGCCTACATACAGGATCGAGCGATGGTCGTCACGGCCGACGAGGTCGCGACCGGCACCATTCCGCACGCACTGAACGCGGTCGTCTACAACACGATGTTTGGTCCGCAGTGCACGCCGCAGGAGCGCTACTCGTCGGCGGCCGGCGTGAGCTGCGGGTTCTACGAGAATCCGGCGAGCCGCCTCGAGTGGTCATCGGCGCCGCAGCAGTGCGGCTCGGCCACGCAACAGGACTCCGACATTGGTCGGGCGAAGACCGTGGCGGAAGGCATGCGCTTCGCGGTGCACATGACCGACGGTCAGATCACCGCATGGCTCGACTCACGTGGCTACTCGGGGGCGTTGCGCAACACCGCTCGTATCTTCGCGGTGGCTGCTCGCGACTACGGCTTCATCGTCACGAACACGAGCTGCTGGGACACCGGGTTCATCACCGACGGCACGTTCAACCCGGTCACTCAGGTGAAGTGGGCGGCGCTCGGGATTCCGGCGGACGGCAACATGACACTCCTGCACGGCCTGTTCACCGCCGACAACATGGGGACCGTCGCGGCGAGCGAGCCGCTCACCGTCGGCACCAGAACCCCCGCCGCCTGACCGATTCCACCCCAGTTCTTCAGGGAATCAGCTCAGCTCAGCTCAGGTCAGCGCGACGGTGTAGGTGTCGCGGCCTGATCGGATCACCGAGCCGGGGAGCGAGCCCGTGGCCTTGCCGTCCTCGACGATCTCGACGCCGCTGACGAACACCGTCTTCACACCGATCGCGTCGGCGACGAGTCGTCCGGTGCCCCCGGGCAGATCGTTGACGAGCTCGATCCGTCCCGCGCCGATGGTCTCGGGATCGAACAGCACCAGGTCGGCGTGGTACCCCTCGGCGATGCGGCCGCGGTCGCGCAGGCCGAAAAGTCGGGCCGGTGCGTCGGTGAGGTGTTGCACGGCCTTCTCGAGTGTGGTCAGCCGTCGCCCGCGGAGGCAGTCGCCGATCCACTGGGTCGTATAGGGCGCGCCGGCCATGCGGTCGAGGTGCGCGCCGGCGTCGGAGCCACCGATCATCACTGCCGGATGTTCCCAGGCGGTGGCGCGCAGCGCCCATGACTCGTCGTCGTCGTCGGTCGGACCGGGCCACAGCACCGTGCGGAGGTCGTCCTCCAGCACGATGTCGAGGAGGGTGTCGAACGGCGACGTGCCCCGCTCGGCGGCGAGGGCGGCGACGCTGCGTCCGCGCAGTCCGGCGTTGGCCTCGGAGTAGGTCTGGCCGATGACGTAGAGCTCCCATCCGGCGAGCCGAGCGAACACGCCGGCATCCTTCGACGCGGCGCGATCCTCCATGAACCGGCGCGTCTCGGGATCGCGCAGCCGCTCGATGCGTTCGCTCAACGGCAGTGCGAGGATCGGACCCCAGTCGGGCATCATGTTCAACGCGCAGTACGTGAGGAAGCTCATGTTCATGCTGACGAGGATGGGCATGGTGAGCGCGACGACCCGGGCGCCGGCGGCGGCGCAGCGGTCCATCGCCTCGAGCTGGGTGCGGTAGCGCTCGGGCTCGGCCGAGTCGATCGTGAGCACGTTCCAGTTCAGCGGCCGCTGACCGGCGAGGCTGAAGTCGATCATGAACTGCACGTCGTCCTCGCTGAACCCGTCGAGACAGCCGTCGGACGCGTACTCGAGCGTCGTACCCTCGTGCTCGGACACCGCGGTGGCGAACGCCATCAGCTCGTCGTTCGCGGCCCAACGCGACGCGACAGGCTTGCCGTCACCGTCAGAGTGCGTGCGGGCGAGCGTGGTCGAGAACCCCAGGCCGCCCGCCTCGATCGCGGTGTGGAGCTGCGACACCATCTCGGCGAGCTGCTCGTCGGTCGCCTCGTTGCCGACCGCGGCCGGCCCCATCACGTGGCGGCGCAGCGCGCAGTGGCCGACGAGGAATCCGGCGTTGACGCCGAGGTTGCCGTCGAGCACGTCGAGGTATTCGGCGAACGTCGACCAGCTCCAGTCGACACCCTGCTCGAGCGCGGGCAACGGCATGCCCTCGACCTTGGCCATCATGCGGCGCGTGTAGTCGGCGTCGTCGGGCGAGAGGGGAGCGAGCGTGAACCCGCAGTTGCCGGCAATGACGGTGGTGACGCCGTGGAGGTTCGACGGCGACGCGGCGGGATCCCACATCAACTGCGCGTCGTAGTGGGTGTGCGGATCGACGAAGCCCGGACACAGCACGAGCCCTTCGGCGTCGGTGGTGCGGATGGCTTCCTCGTCGATCGCATCGCCGTCGTGCCAGACGCCGACGATGCGTCCGTCGCGGATTCCGACGGCACCGCGGCGCGCCGTCGAGCCGGTGCCGTCGACGATCGTGGCGTTCGAGATCAGGTGGTCGAGCATGGGTCCTCGCAGCGTTCTGGACAGCGGTCCGAGGGGTCCGATGAGTTTCTGACACTCCGTCAGAAACGTTAGTCGATACGCTTGCCAAA
>JAYTFP010000004.1:0-7174 GCA_043734285.1 Acidimicrobiaceae bacterium | reverse complement strand
CTCTTCGACGAGGTGAGCAGCGGGCTCGCGCCCGGTGTCGTGGCACGACTCTCCGAAGTCATCCGCGGCCTGCGACACGCGGATCGCACGATCGTGGTCGTCGAGCAGTACCTCCACGAGGTGATGCGCCTCGCCGACTTCGTCTACGTGTTGCGCCGCGGCGAGGTGTCGTTCGCGGGCGAGAGCTCTGAGCTGACACCCGCGGGAACCGCTGGAGCTCAGGGCGAGTAGGCGAGGCTCGGCACGTCGAAGCAGTTCGCGTTCATGTCGGGAGTCTGCGTGACCCATCCGCCACGCCCGCCCTCGGCCGAGTCCTGCCAGCGGGCGACGTTGAGGCAGTTGTGCGAGGTGCCGCCGGGGTTGATCGACACGACGAAGCTGCGAGGTGTCAGCAGGCCGTGGCCGTCGTACGGCTCAGCCCGGTTCATGAACGCCTCGACGCAGGTGCGGGTGACCTTCTCGCCGCACGACCGCACCGCATCGTCGAACCATTGCGCCGCGGCCCAACCCTCGACCGACCACATCGACAGCTTGTCCTCGCGCTCGGGGAACGAGCGCTTCATGTCGGCACGGAACGCGGCGACCGGCGGGTACTGGGTGTCGGCGTAGCTCAGATCGTTCGCCGTCGCGTAGAGAGCGTTTCGGCAGATCGGGGCAGCCTTGTAGTCGGTGCGCACCGAGTCGGACCAGCTCTGCACGGTCAGGACCTTCGCCTTGATCGGCGCGTGGTTGCGATCGATCGCCTCGCACAGCTTCACGTTGCCGTTGTTCTCGATCGCGTCGAAGACGAGGTCCACCTTCTTCGACCGGAAGTTCAGCGCGACGGCATCCCAGTTCGGCGCGCTGAAGTCGACCTGCGCGGTGACGACCTTGAACCCCTCGGCGCGCAGGCCGGCCGCGGTGTAGTTCGCGAATCGCTGCGAGTCGGAGATGTTGTACGACACGACCGCCGCGACCTTCGCGCCGAGCTTCTCCTTGAAGTATCGGTAGACCTCGGTGCCGCCGTAGAGCTTGCCGTTGAACCCGATCGTCCCGTTGCGCGGCGACGAGCTGCCGTAGATGCCGAACAGGTGTGGGTACTGGTCGTATTCGTTGCCGACCGGCTGGCCGCCGATGTCGGGAACGCCGTGCTGGTTCACGAACGGGGCGCCGGCGTAGTTGAACGTCGAGGTGCCGACCAGCGCGAACACCTTGTCCTGCTCGATGAGCTTCTGTACACAGGTGCTGTCGTCAGTGCCAGCGCCGCCGTCGTCGCACGTGATGACCTTGACCTTGCGCGCATTGATCCCGCCCCGGTCGTTGAGCCCGTCGAAGTAGGCCCGAACGCTGTAGCTCGACTGGCTGAACGCGTCGGGCCCGAGCGGGCTCGTGATGCTCGCCACCACTCCCACACGGATCTCGTTCGGCGTGACGCCCACGTCGGATGCCGTGTTGTTGTTCGCCTTGGTGCTGGTCGTCGACTGTGCCGAGCCACCCGCGTTCGCCGACGTGGTCGTCGCGAACGACGTCTTGTGGAGGCGCGTGCCACACCCGGTGCCGAGCAACAGGACCCCCACCGCGGCCACCTGCACAACGCCGGATCGAAAACTCATGTCGTGACTGTACCTACCGTCCACGGTCCCGTCCGTGCGATTCGACTAGACCGACGCCATGACGCACGAACCCGAGCTGACGACGCCCGTCGACCTCTGCCAGCCGGGTGGCCGCCTCCTCGCCGACGCCGCCAAGGGGTGGTCGCGACAACCGCTGCACCGCGCCAATCTCGCGGGTGGGTGGGGGCGGACGAAGCGCTGGGACTACTGGGCGATACTCGCGGGCGATCTGGTCGTCGCGCTCACGTACGCGGATGTCGACTACCTCGGACTGGCGTCGATGTGGTGGGTCGACCTCTCGACCGCGCGCAGCGGCGGGCGTGACATCGCGATACCGCTGGCGCGCGGCTTCCACCTGCCCGAGCGCAGCGGCGACGAGCCCCTCCGCTACCGAGGTCGCTCGCTGCGCCTCGACATCGCGGACGACGCGGAGGGCACCTCACTGTGCGCCGAATGGCGCGAGCGCGACGGTGAACGGGGATGCCTCGATGCGCGCGTCGATCTGCCGCCGGCGCACGAGTCGCTCAACGTCGTCATCCCATGGGACCAGCGGCGCTTCCAGTTCACCTCCAAGCACCAGGCCCGGCCGGCACACGGCACGTTCTCGCTCGGAGCCGACAACCGCTCGTTCGGCGACGACACCGACGGGGGCGTTTCCGCGTGGGGAGTGCTCGATGTCGGACGTGGACGCTGGCCCTACCGCACGCGGTGGAACTGGGGCGGGGGAGCGGGTCGCACCGATGACGGTCACCTGCTCGGTCTGCAGCTCGGGGGCAAGTGGACCGACGGGACGGGCTTCACCGAGAACGGGGTGATCGTCGACGGTCGACTCACGAAGCTCGGCGCGGAGCTGACCTGGGACTACGACTGGGAGCACCCGCTGCGCGCCTGGCGCGTGCGTGACCCATCGGGGTCACTCGACCTCAGGCTCGACCCGACCTACGACCGGCACACCAAGGTCGAAGCCCTCGTCGCCGGCACGCAGGTGCGCCAGGTCTTCGGCGAGTGGTCGGGCACAGTGACCGACGATGCGGGAACGGTCCACCGGTTCGAGCGGCTCCAGGGATTCGCAGAGGAATCGCGATCTCGCTGGTAGGCCTGCGCCGAAGGCGGCAGGCCCCATCGAGACAGCGCCCTGTCGGCGCAGCCGACGAACGTCCGGCCACGAATCGCTCGCGTCAATCCGTTCGACTCCTTGGCGGTATCGTCCGACGCATGCCAGCACGTGCCCAGCAGACCGATCACGGGTCCGCCGACGAGATCGCGCTCGCCGCGCGCACGCGTCTCGAGGCGGTCGCGCAGCGATTCACCGCGCGCCGCCGCGCCCTGGTCGGCATCCTCTCGTCGAGCGACGGGCCGCTCTCGATGCCCGAGCTGGTCGCGCTCGGCGACGGCTTGGCGCAGAGCTCGCTCTACCGCAACCTGGCGGTGCTCGAACAGGCGGGCGTGGTGCGCCGGATCGTGACCCACGACGAGTTCGCGCGTTTCGAGCTGGCCGAAGACCTCACCGGTCACCACCACCACCATCTGGTGTGCTCCGAGTGCGGATCGGTGATCGACGTGACGCTGCCGGAAGAACTCGAACGCCGAGTCGAGCGGGCGCTACGCGATGTCGCCGAGCCTCACGGTTTCGTGGGCGCTACCCATCGGCTCGATCTGATGGGTCGCTGCGCCGACTGCCGTCGGCAGAGTCTCGGCGCGCCCGGGCGCTGACGACTCGACCACCGATCGCGGCACGGCCCGCGGCGACCAGCGCGAAGAGGCCGATCGCCAGCAGGATGATCGTGCCACCCGACGGAGTGTCCGCGTCGTACGAGACGACCACGCCGGCGACCGACACGACGACGCCGATGGCCATCGCCAGTGCCATCGTCGCGGCAAAGCTGCGTGCCACGAGCTGTGACGTCGCGACGGGCACGATCATCAGCGCGCTCACGAGGAGCAGTCCGACGACGCGCATCGACACGACAACGGTGACCGCCGTCATCACAGCGAGCAGCAGGTTCAACGCGAGCACCGGCATGCCCGAGGCCACGGCGAATTCTTCGTCATTGCTCACCGCGAAGAGCGCGAGGCGCAACCCGATCGTGGCCCCCAGCACCACCACGCTGAGGATCGCGAACACCCACACGTCGGTCCACGACGTCGTGACGATCGCGCCGAAGAGATAGCTGTTCAGGTTGGGCATTCCGCCGGGCGCACGCGAGATCAACACCACGCCGCCGGCGATGCCTCCGTAGAAGAGGATCGCCAGCGCGATGTCGCCGCTCGCGTGACCACGCGACCGCACGAGTTCGACGACGACCGCACCGGCGACCGCCATCAGCAGGGCGGTGCCGACGGGTGCCGCCCCGGTCAGCACACCGAGCGCGACGCCGGCGAGCGCGACGTGGCCGAGCCCGTCGCCGATCAGCGCGAGTCGGCGCTGGACGAGGTACACGCCGACCGCGGGCGCGGTGATGCCGATGAGCACCGCGGCCACCAGCGCGCGCTGCATGAACGTGTAGTGGAGGAGGCTCACGTCGTCACCACGCGCTCTCTTGCCACCGACCGCGTCACCACCGCATCAGCTCCGGCCCCGAGTCGGTCGGCGGTGCCCCGTGCTCGTGGTGGTGTTCGCCCGCGTGGTCGTGGAGGAACCGTGCATCGGTTGCCGCGACGGGCGCGTCCGACACGATCCGTCCTTCGGCGAGCACTACGGCGCGGGTGACCAACTCTGCGACGGGTCCGAGCTCATGGGTCACCAGGACAATCGTCGTGCCCCGTGCCACCAACTCGGAGAGCGTCTGCGCGAGTCGGTCCTGGCTCGCCGCGTCGACGCCCGCGGTCGGCTCGTCGAGGATGAGCAGATCTGGATCGGATGCGAGCGCGCGCGCGATGACCGCGCGCCGCAGCTGGCCGCCCGAGAGCGTCGCCACCCGCGCCCGACTCGAGGTCTCGAGCCCGACGGTGGCGATCGCCCCGGCCACCGCATCACGGTCGACGCGCCGGAGGACCGCACCCGGATGTCGCCGGGCGAGCCGCCCGGTCGTCACGAGCTCGCGGACGGTGACCGGCAGTCCTCCGGAGATCACGGTGCGCTGTGGGACATATCCGATCCGCCACTGCTCGCGGAAGTGTCGCCGGGGCGTGCCGAAGAGTTCGATGTCGCCGCCGAGTTGCTCGGCGAGTCCGAGCACACCGCGGACGAGCGTCGACTTGCCCGATCCGTTCGCGCCCAGCAGGGCGACCACCTCGCCGCTCGACACGCGTAGGTCGATCCCCTCGATCACGGCGGTGCCGTCGTAGCCGATCGCCGCGCCGCGCAGTTCGAGGAGTGTCGAGGTGCTCACGGGCAGCCCTGGCTGGTGCGCAGCGTCGCGAGATTCGATCGCATGACCGCGAGGTAGTCGCGGCCGTTCGACTTCGCGGTGAGACCCTCGATGGGATCGAGCTGGGCCGTCGAGGCGCCGGTCTCGGCCGCGAGCGTGCGAGCCACGTCGGGGCTCGTCAGGGTCTCGAAGTAGATGGTCGTGACATGTCGTCGCCGGACGAGATCGGACACGGATGACATCGTCGCCGATGACGGCTCGGTCTCGGGCGAGAGACCCGCGATGCCGACCTGGTCGAAGCCGTAGTGCCGCGCGAGGTAGCCGAATGCCGCGTGGCTCGTGACGAGATCACGGATGCGGCAGTTGGCGAGGCCGACGGAGTACTCGTGGTCGAGCGTGCGGAGCTGCGCACCGAGCTCATTCGCGTTCGACGTGTAGGTCGACGCGTTCGACGGGTCGATCCGAGCGAGCGACCCGGCCACTGTCGAGGCGACGTCGGCCATACGGGTGGGGTCGAGCCAGAAGTGTGGGTCGGCGACCGACGACGCGTTCGAGCGCTGGTCGTCTGCGGGGGAGGTGCGGAGGTCGAGTCGGGCCGCGCCCGCGACGTCGAGCACCTTGTCCGAGTCCGCCTTCGTGACGGCGTCGTCCATCGCGGCCTGGAAGCCTCGGAGATACACGACGAGGTCAGCGTCGAGCACAGTGGCGACGTCGTGCGGAGTGAGCTCGAGATCGTGCGGCTCGGCGCCGGCCCGCGTCACCGACGACGCCGCGACACGCGCGCCTCCGACCTGCTGGGTGACCCACTGCAGGGGATAGAACGCGGTGGCGATCACGAGGCGGCCCGACGTCGCCCTGCCGGACGAGCCGGTCGAGCCGCAGGCGGAGAGCGACGCGCAGAGACAGCACCCGATGGCAGTCATCAGCCAGTGCGACGCGGCATGACGCCGCGGCTCTCGTCGACTGAAGCTGAACTCCATTCGACCACTCTATTGTGAGAACGAGAACCATTTGCAACAACCTCTGACCGAAGACGCCGGTAGGAGCGGGGCGTGGAATAGCATGACGACCTCACTCGCTGCCCGCGAGCGGTCGTGCGGGCACAGGGTTCCGGGCGTTCCGCGCCCGTCGAGGGCGAAGCAGGATGCAGAACATCTCCCGAAAGATCGACGTCATCGGCTCGACCGACCAACGGCTGGCGGGCGCATTTCGGCCGTTCACCGATCCCTTGCTGCGTATGCCGGCCCTGGTCGGCACCGCCGCTGCGATCGTCACCGTGACCGTCGGCTCGTTGATCCGGCCCACCCAGCGCCGCCGGTTCGCATGGCCGCTCGGCTTCGTCCACAACGGTGGCGTGCCCCGATTGCTCGTCCTGGCGTGCTCTGCGCTCGCGGTCGCGTCGCTGGTGTTCGCGTGGTGGCTCGTCGTGCGAGCCGTACGCACCCGAGCACTGCCGTTGCGAGACACCCTCTGGCTGATGACGTGGTGGTCGATCCCCTTTGCGATCGGTCCAGCGTTGTTCAGCCGCGATATCTTCAGTTACGCCGCCCAGGGAGAGATGGTGGCCCGCGGCCTGAACCCGTCGACCGACGGTCCCGCGGCACTCAACCTGCTCGGCAACGGCCACAACATCTTCACGCAGATGTCCGATCCGATCTGGCGACATACCGCGGCGCCGTACGGCCCGTTGTGGTTCCGCCTGTCCGGCACGATCGTGAGCGTCTCGGGTCACGACCCGTCGACCGCGAACACCCTGTTCCGCCTCGTCGCGCTCGTGTCGGTCGTGATCATCGGCTGGTGCATGGTGCATCTCGCGCACCGTTACGACATCGACCCCTCGCGGGTGCTCGTACTCGGGCTCCTGAACCCGCTCGTCCTGTTGCACCTCGTCTCGGGGGCACACAACGAAGGCCTGATGCTCGCCTTCCTCCTCCTCGGACTCGTCGCCGTCGGCGAGGGCCATCGAGTGCTCGGTGTCGTGCTGATCGCGTTCGCCGCCGCGGTGAAGATCCCCGCGTTGGCTGGTTTGGTGATCGTCGGATGGGGTTGGTTCGAAGGCGAGGTCCCGCTGCGGCGGCGCGTCTGGGGCGTGGTCGTCGCCATGGGCCTGGGCACGCTGGCGCTCTCGCTGACTTCGGTCGCGACCGGGCTCGGATTCGCCTGGGTGCACACGTTCGGTGCGCCCGGTCAGGTGAAGGCGCTCGGCGCGCCGGTCGCGTCGTGTGCGCTGGTCGTCGAGCAGTTGACGCGTCTCATCGGCCTCGAGTGGTC
>JAYTFP010000003.1:0-8197 GCA_043734285.1 Acidimicrobiaceae bacterium | reverse complement strand
GCCGTCCTCGTCGTCGCGGCGATCGCCACGAACTACTTCTGGCTCGGCAAGGGTCCGTCGTGGGCCCACACGCCTGAGGCGATCCCGAAGGGCGCCGACTGGAAGACGTTCGTCGGCCCCGACGCGAAGTACCGCGTGGCGATGCCGGGCGATCCGGCGATCACCACCCTCACGACCCCGGTCGGGTCGGTCACCGTCGCCCAGTCATGGATCGATGACCACTGGGACCTCGTCCAAGACCGTCACACGCAGGCCGTCGGAGCGTTTCAGGCGGCCCGCGAGCACCTGTATTCCAGCGTCATCGTGGCCACCGCGGCCGAGCCCAGCGATCTCAGCGCCGCAGCCCGCACCCTGGTGAGCGGACTCGAGCCGGCGATCGTCGTCTCAGAGCTGACGAGTCACGAGGTCGCCTTCCCGAGTCTCGGTCGCCAGATCGATCTCGTCGGCCGATTCGACAACTGGCCCGATCCGTATGGTCACGGAACGATTCGTGCACGCGTCGTCGCCCATGACGGTCGGGCCGTCGTTCTCGCGACCGTCACGGTCGGCGCCGACGACCCGGCGCTCCTCGAGCGGATCGTCGACGACTACCTGTCACGGCAGAGTTCCCAGGTCACCGCGCCGTAGCGCGCTCCTCATGGAGCGTGCCGCCTCTCGGCGCACGCTCGGCGCGACACTCAGTCGTTGCGCCCGATCACGATGCGTTCCCGACCTGCGAGGTCGCGGTACACGTCGATCGCCGAGAATCCGACCGATCTCATGTGCTCGGCAACACCCTCGGCCTGACGCGGATCGAGCTCGACCGCGAGCACGCCACCAGCAGTCAACCAACGCGGCGCGTCGGCGACGATGACGTCGAGGTCGCGGCGTCCGTCCGGGCCGGCGCGCAGCGCGCCGATGGGCTCCCAGTCCGCGACGACCGGATCGAGCGGATCGTCGTTGGCGACGTACGGCGGATTCGAGACGATGAGATCGACGCTTCCGACGAGGTCGTCGGGCAACGCCTCGAACCACGAACCCTCGACGAGACGAACCCGCGCCCCCGATCGCCCGATGCCGGCGAGGTTCGCGCGCGCCACGGCGAGCGCGTCGGCCGAGGCGTCGGACGCCCAGACCTCGGACGTGACGCGCTCGGTCGCGATCGACAGCGCAATCGCGCCCGAGCCGGTGCCGAGGTCGACAACGCGCCGCGCGTCGATGCGGTCGTATTCAGCCAGCGCCCGTTCGACGAGCTGCTCGGTCTCAGGTCTCGGAATGAGCACCCGGCGGTCGACGAACAGGTCGAGACCACGAAAGCCCCACCGTCCGACCACATACTGCAGCGGCTCCCCCATCGTGCGCCGCGCCACCATGTCGTCGACGTGCGCGACCGCGCGGATCGACGGTTGCTCGTCGCGGTGGACGAGAAGGGCTGCCTCGCCGTGGCCCGACGCCTCGGCGACGATCCGGCGCGCGTCGCCCGTCGCATCCTCGATACCCGCCGCGCGCAGTGACACGGCCACCTCATCGAGGAGCGATCCCCAGGTGAGCGTCACGCGCCGTGTTCGGCGAGCTGCGTGGCGCGGTCGACGGTCACCAGTGCGTCGGAGACCTCGTCGAGTTCGCCGGCGAGCACCTTGTCGAGGTTGTAGACGGTGAGCCCGATCCTGTGGTCGGACACGCGGTTCTCCTTGAAGTTGTACGTGCGGATCTTCTCGCTGCGACCGCCGCCGCCGACCTGGCTGCGGCGCGCGTCCGACGACTCCGCGGCCTGCCGATCCTGCTCGAGCTTGAGGAGCCGGCTGCGCAGCACGACGAGCGCCTTCGCCTTGTTCTGGATCTGGCTCTTCTCGTCCTGCATCGACACCACCAGCCCCGTCGGCTTGTGGGTGATGCGCACAGCCGAGTCGGTGGTGTTCACCGACTGACCACCCGGACCTGACGAACGGAACACATCGATGTTCAGGTCGTTGGGATCGATCGCGATGTCGACCTCCTCCGCCTCGGGGAGCACCGACACCGTCGCCGAAGACGTGTGCACCCGCCCCTGCGATTCGGTCACGGGCACGCGCTGCACGCGGTGCGGGCCGGCCTCGTGCTTCATGCGACTCCACACGCCCTCGCCCTTCAAGACGAACGTCACGTCGGCGAATCCGCCCAGGTCAGATGGTGACGACCCCATCACGTCGAAGCCCCACCCGAGCCGCGCGGCGAACGCCCGGTACATCTCGAAGAGGTCACGGGCGAAGAGGTTCGCCTCCTCGCCACCCTCGGCGCCACGGATCTCGACGATCACGTTGCGGCCGTCGTTCGGATCCTTCGGCAGCAGCAGGACCTTGAGCTCGGCCTCGAGTTCGGGGATCCGTCGCTCGGACGCGTCGATCTCGCTGCGCATCTGGTCGCGATCCTCGCCCGTGAGGTCGCTGAACATCTCCTTCGCCGTCGCCAGGTCGTCGGTCAGCCGTCGCAGCTCGTGGTAGCGCTCGACGATGGGTTCGAGCTCCTTGCGGCGGCGCGACAGTGCCACGTACTTGGGCTGGTCGGAGTAGACCTCGGGGTCGCCGAGCATCGCTTCGACCTCGCGGAACTCGTTGTCGAGGTGGGAGAGACGATCCAGCACGGGTGGTCAGGCTAGTGGCGACCTCAGTCGACGGGATCGAGCACCACGAGCGGAATGACCCGATCGGTCTTCGTCTGGTACTCGTCGTACGGCGCCCAGACCTCGGTGGCGCGGGCCCACCACTGCGCCTTCTCGTCGCCCTCGACGACTCGGGCGGTGTAGTCGCGCAGCGTCGGGCCGTCCTGGAGGCTGACCAACGGATCGGCGGTGAGGTTGAGGTACCAGACCGGATGGTTCGGGGCTCCACCCATCGAGGCCACCACCGCATAGCTCGTGCCGTCGGTGACGCGCATGAGCGGTGTCTTGCGGATGGATCCCGAATGTCGCCCGCGGGTCCAGAGGATCACGCAGGGTTGACCCAGGAGCTCGAGCCCCTCGGTGCCACCCGATGATTCGTAGAGCGCGACCTGATCGACGATCGGGGGCCACGGGCTCGGTTCGTACGTTCCGTGGAGTGCCATTGGGGGGTCCAACACGCCCGAGGGCCCCTCGATTCCGTCAGAACCGCGACGCGAGTTCGACGACGTCGGCGGGCGTGCGCAGCGAGGCGGCCACGTCGCGTACGACCTGGGGGAGGCCACGCATCTCGACGGCCAGCACCAGCCGCGCCTCGGGGTCGTGCCAGGCACGGGTATCGGCGGCGATGGGCACGAGCGCGACGTCGACGCCCGAGCTGCACACCACGAGGACCGGTCGCCCGTCATCGTCGAGTCCGATCGCGGCCGCGGGCTGGCGGGCCCGCAGGTTCGGCGGATCGATGGTCGTGTCGCACGCGGCGAGCGTGGCGGCGCCGACCAGGGCCGGATCGGCGATGACACGGTGGCGCACCCAACGCTCAGGAACGAGATCGCGCAGCGGATGGGGTGGTCCGTCGGCGGTGCGGTGGGTCCGCACCAGTTCCACGGCGCGGGCGAGGGCCTCGGACGTGGGCATGTTCGCATGCAGCATCGCGGCGACCTCACGGTCGAACCGACCGATCCCCACCTCGAGCAGGCAGCCCCCGGGCTCCTGGCTGCCGGGGGCGCGAGGCACGTCCGGGTCGTCGGTCGCTTCGACGATCCGGGCAACCTCGAGACCGAGCACCTCGCCCTTCACGACGCCGTGTTCGATGACCACATCGACGCCGGCCGCGTCGAGCATCTCGATGAACGGCTCGGCGCCGTCGGGCGGCAGCGATGCGAGCCCCGGCCGATCGGCGGGCTCGACCGCTGTCACGACCCGTTCCACCAGCTGCCAGATCGTCGGTGGTCTGGCGAACTGTTGCGCTTGGCGAGCAAGCACCGCCGCGACCTCGGCTTCGGTGTCGACAATCACGTGCAACTCGGATGCGGACTGTCGAGCGAACCAGACCAACGCCCCGCCGAGCGAACCCTCGTCGGCATGATCGATCAGCACGAAGGCGCATTCGTCGGCGACGAGCGTCGCGCCACTGCGGAACGTCGTCGTGACACCTTCGGCGACGTCGAATGAACCGCGAACCAGGCCGCGGAGCTTCGCCTGGCGAAGTTCGCCCAGGCGCTCCTCGTTCAGCGCCGACACGTCGGCGTCAGGTCACTCGGCGTCGGATGTGGGGGCGGTGTCGCCCGAATCGCTCGTGTCGGCTGCTTCGGTCGGAGCCTCCGCAACGGGAGCCTCAGCAACGGGTGCCGCCGCGCGAGTGGCCGCAGGAGCCGCGCTGACCTTGCGCTTGCGCTCGCCGTAGCGCTTCTCGAAGCGCTCGACACGGCCGGCCGTGTCGATGATCTTCATCGTGCCGGTGAAGAACGGATGGGTGAAGGCCGAGATCTCGACCTTCGCGAGGGGGTACTCGTTGCCGTCGTCCCACTTGATGGTGTCGTTGGTCTCGACCGTCGAACGGGTGAGGATCGTGTCGCCCGACGACGTGTCCTGGAACACGACGTACCGGTAGTTGGGATGGATGTCAGCCTTCATAGGGCCACCACACTACGAAATCGCGCCGGATGGGACACAATCAGCCGTTCACGCCGGTCGACGGCGCCTTCGCGAGCTCGGCCAGGAACTTCTGGTTCGTGGGGAACGACTTCATCCGCTCGATCAGCAATTCGAGGCTGCCGGTCGCGCCGCTGTCGGACGCGAGGCCCGACATGGCACGGCGCAGCTTCCAGACGAGTGCGAGATCCTTCGGATCGAACAGCAACTCCTCCTGGCGGGTCGACGAACCCTCCACGTCGATGGCCGGGAACACCCGCTTGTCGGCGGCGCGGCGGTCGAGTCGCAGCTCCATGTTGCCGGTGCCCTTGAACTCCTCGAAGATCACGTTGTCCATGGCCGAGCCGGTGTCGACGAGCGCCGTGGCGAGGATGGTGAGCGAGCCGCCCTCCTCGACGTTGCGGGCCGCTCCGAAGAACTTCTTGGGCGGATACAGCGCGCCAGTGTCGATGCCGCCCGACATGATGCGACCGCCGGACGGGGCCGCGAGGTTGTAGGCGCGGGCGAGGCGGGTGATGCCGTCGAGGATGATGACGACGTCGTTGCCGTATTCGACGAGGCGTTTGGCGTGCTCGATCGTGAGCTCCGCGACCATCGTGTGCTCCTCGGCCGGACGGTCGAACGTCGAGGCGACGACCTCTCCCCCGGTGATCGACCGCTTGAAGTCGGTGACCTCCTCGGGGCGCTCGTCGATGAGCAGGACGATCAGGTGCACCTCGGGGTTGTTCGCCTCGATCGCGTTGGCGATGCGCTTCATGATCGTGGTCTTGCCGGCCTTCGGCGGCGACACGATGAGACCGCGCTGACCCTTGCCGATCGGCGAGATCAGGTCGATGACCCGGCCGGTCATGTCGCCCTTGTCGCCGTCCTGCTCCATCTTGAGCGGCGAGTCGGGGTACAGCGGCGTCAGCTGGTCGAAGCGGGGCCGCATGCGCGCCTGCTCGGGATCGAGACCGTTGACCTTCTCGACGCGCAGCAGCGATGGGTTCTTCTCCTGCCTGCCGGGAGGACGGGCGCCGCCGACGATGTGGTCGCCCTTGCGCAAGCCGAGCTGGCGGCACTGCTTGACGGAGACGTACACGTCGTCGCGGCTCGGCAGGAAGCCGCCGACGCGGAGGAATCCGTAGCCGTCGTCGCGCAGGTCGAGCAGACCCGCGACCTCGAGGACCTCGCCCTCCCAGTCGCCCTGCGTCTCGCCGGCGGGCTCGCCGCCACGGTCGCGTCCACGACGCCGGCGGCGACGCTTGTTGCCACCCTCGTCGTCACCATCACCGTCGCCACCGTGCGCGCCATCACCGTTCGACCCGCCGTTGCCGCCGTCACCCCGCGGGGTCGGCGCGTCGTCGGTGTCGCCCGCGCCGCTCGAGGCGGCATCATCGTCGTCGCTGTCGTCAGTGCCGTCTGTGGGGGCATCGTCGTCGGCATGGGCGGAATGATCCGCTCCACCCTCGGAGTCGTCGCCGTCGGCGTGATCGCCCGCATCGTCGCTGCCGGTGTCGCCCATCGTGTCGGCCGAATGGCCGTGCGATCCGTTGCCGGAGTCGTCGGTGACGCCGGCGAGTTGGAGGATCAGGTCGACGATCTCCGACTTCTTGGCGCGAGACCCGGGCTTGCGGCCGAGCGCTTCGGCAATGGTCGCGAGCTCGGCCCGCTCCTTGCGCTCGAGGGTGGATCGTTCGAGGTTCATGGCATCCGCAGTCAAGGGAAGGCTCATTTCATGTGGTCGAGCGGCTCAGTCAATGGCGGCCGTCGTGTCGAGGGGTGAACCGCCGACCAGACCGCGTCGAGGCGACGCATCCGGGTGACGGGGAGTCGCCGGTCGGGGGTGGGGATCCGCAAGGAGGCCCACTCGCCGGGAAAGACGACCCAGTCACCCTATACGGCCCCGGCTGCAGATCGGCAACCATCCCCGGTCACTCCCGGCCCCAGCGGGCCTCCCCTCGCGCTCGTGCCGAGCCCGGTGACAGGTCCAGCACCGCTTCTCGAGCTCGTCGACCAGCGTGTGGTGGGTGATGTTGAAGTCGGGCACGTGGTCGTGGTGGAGCAGCTCGGTACTGCCGCAGTCGACGCATCCCTTGTCGCGTTCGTGCACGACCCGCTCCTGGCGGTGGGTCGGGTGCCGCTGACGGCCTGACGCGTTGATCGGATGCGATTCCGCGTCGTGGATCAGCACGCGGATGAACGACCCGGGCGCGATGCGCCCGATAATCGAACCCGCGATCGGCGTGCCGTCGTCGAGGGTGGTGCCGTCGGCCCGAACGTGCAGCACCACCTCGGTCGTGATGGACGCGCCACCGTTGCCCAGGATGTCGATCAGGGCATCAGCTCGTTGTTGGCCGAGCGACGGCCACACGACCGCGGAGGGTGAGCTGGACGCGCCCGCGGACGCGCCACGACCACTCTGCGTCGAAGATCGCGGGGCGGGCGATAGCGCATGATCCACGACTCGATCACCGCGATGAGGATCATCGCCATCGCGGCCGGGAATCGAAACGAACCGACCACCATTCCGTCGACATCGAGATGCCAGCTGAGGAACCGCGCCTCGTGCTGACGCTTCTCGGTCTCGTCGGGCTCTTCGTGACGACCGAGCCACGCCGCGAGCGCACGGGCCAGATCGCCGGCGCGGGTTCGCTCGGCCAGATCGCACAACACTTGTTCGTTGTCGGCGTCGGCGACTCGAGTGAGCGCGCGGACTTTGCTGTAGGAGATGCGGCCCGCCGCGAACGCCTCGTCGATGATCGCCAGTCGCTGCAACTTCGTGCCGATGCGCAGCCACTCGCGGGCGGTGCACACCTCGATGTCGAGGGCGCGGGCGACCCAGTGCGCACAGGTGGCAGAACCGTCGAACAGCCACTCTCGCGATCGGTCGAGATCAGCGACGAGATGCACGAGCCGGCGTTGGTTGAGCGAGCACAACCGGCCGACCTCGACGACCTCGCGCCGCAGATTGCCGGATGGCACACTTGCCGGCGCGGCGCGGCCGGTGGCTCGATGAGTTCGGACGGCTCCGACGGGTTCGGCGAGGGGCATGACCATGACGACTCAAGCGACACGAACCTCCGATCACGGCGGGTCTTGTATTCGGGGTGGTCGGCCATCGCAGCGGGCTGACGAGCTGTAGCTGTCAGCCTAAATGGGACCACTGACATTTTGCGGAGAGCCGCTTCGAGCCTCGAAATCTCACGCACCGTGACGAGAACGCGTCCGCGGGCGCGTCCCGCGCACGCTCCGTGGTCGACGACGCTCATCAGCTTCGAGATTCAGGGTTGAACACGGTGAGCGACAGTCGTAGGTTCGAGATCGGGTCCGGGAATGACTCAACCGAATTGTCAGCACTGAAGGTGCGAGCTGGCAGCCCTGGTAACGAGTGGCCCTTCATTGTCTTCCCGGACCCGTCTTCAGTCGCCGCGGCGGTCGGCGCGGGTCAGTTCACGGCGGGGCTATCGGGATCTCGCCTGGGCGGTCACAGTCGTCGAGCCGGGAGTCGCTCGACTCCACGATGCATCGTCACCCCAATGCGGTGGGGCAGTCGCACAGGGGCAGCGATGACTCGTCGACCGAGAAGGCCCGATCCTGCCCTTCCGCGCTTGGGCCAGATGTCGGCGAACCGTGCGCGATTGCGCGGACCGGAGACGCGCGATCGCG
>JAYTFP010000002.1:0-4799 GCA_043734285.1 Acidimicrobiaceae bacterium | reverse complement strand
GCCTGCACCACCGACTCTTCATCGATCCAGTCCTCGCCGCGCACGACGATCAGCGCCCCGCTGGGCAACTGTGTCCTTCGGATGCGAGGAACTCGTTCGGCCACCCCGTCACTCCCGGGATTACGAGCCGGTCGGCGCGCGGTCAGCGGCCCAGGTCGAGGAGTCCGCGGATGTCGTTCTCGGTCAGCGCGCCGGACAGGACGCCGTCGTCGTCCATCACACTCGCGGACAGTGACGCCTTGCGCGCCTTCAATTCCATGACCTTCTCCTCGATCGTGTCCTTCGACACGTACCGGTACACGACGACAGGGTTCTCCTGCCCGAATCGGTGCGCCCGGTCGACCGCCTGTGCCTCGGTCGCCGGGTTCCACCACGGGTCGAGCACGAAGCAGTAGTCGGCCTCGGTGAGGTTGAGGCCGACCCCGCCGGCCTTCAGGCTGATGACGAACACGGGAACGTCACCGTCCTTGAACCGGGAGATGGCTGCGTCCCGATTGCGGGTGCGCCCGTCCAGGTAGCTGTACTCGATGCCGGCGTCGTCGAGGCGTGTCCGGGCTCGGGCGAGGAAGCGGGTGAACTGGCTGAATACCAATGCTCGGTGACCTTCGGCGATGATTTGGGTGAGGTCGTCGAGCAGTCTGTCGAGCTTCGCGGAGCCGACATGGTCGTGGTCGGGGTCGACGAGGCCTGGGTCGAGCGCGAGCTGGCGAAGCAAGGTCAACGACCTGAAGATCTCGAAGCGATTCTTGTTGACATCGCCGACCAGCCCCAACACCTTCTGTCGTTGTCGCTGCAACTGGGTGGCGTAGAGGCGGGCGTGGCGAGGGGTCAGATCGATGTCGATGGTCTGCTCGATCTTCGGCGGTAGCTCCGAGAGGACGTCATCTTTGGTGCGCCGCCGCATGAGCGGCGCGATTCGTCGACGAAGGACGGCGAGCAGCTCGGGGGAGCTACCCGCTTCGATCGGTTTGCGAAACGTCGTGTTGAACCGCTTCGGATCGGGATAGAGGCCGGGTGCAGCGATCGACATCAGTGACCAGAGGTCCATCAACGAGTTCTCGATCGGCGTGCCCGTCATCACAACCTTGGTCGACGCCGGCAGCCGCCGGACACACTGGTACGTCTTGCCCTGGTGGTTCTTGACGAACTGCGCCTCGTCGAACACAGCGACGTCCCAGTCCTGTGCCGCGTAGTCGTCGAACTCGAGCCGGAACAGGGCGTACGACGTCACGAGGACGTCGACCTCGGCGATCACCTCGGTAAGCGAGACCCCACGTCGGGCCTCGGTCTCGGAGACCGCGCACACCCGGAGTGCGGGCGCGAACCGCCGGGCCTCCCGGGCCCAGTTCTCGACCACGCTCGTGGGAGCGACAACCACGAACTTCGCCGATGGTACGGAGTCGAGCACGTGCACCATCAGGGCCAGGGCCTGCACGGTCTTGCCGAGACCCATGTCGTCGGCCAGGATTCCACCGAGTCCGTGGCGGTGGAGAAAGGCCAGCCACTCGAAGCCGTCCTGCTGGTAGTGGCGAAGGTTCGCCTCCAGACCTTGGGGAGGATCGACTGGGGTGGGGGCGGCGAGTTCGGACAGTCGCGCCACGTTGGCAGTCCAGCGTTCGCACTGCTGGGCGACGACTCCGAGCTCGGTGAGGTCGTCCCACCAGCTCACCTGAAAGCGGTTGATCCGGGCGACCGCGTCGCCGGTGGGCGCCTCCGACAGTCCCCACGCTTCCTCGATGAGCTCGCGGAGTCTGACGAACTCCGGTCGATCGAGCGGCAGGCACGTCCCTGAGGGCAGCACGAGCACTTCCTGGCCGCGACTGAGCGCTGCGAACAGGCTCGCGAACACGACCGTTTCGCCGTCGACGGTCACGGTGACGCCGAGGTCGAACCAATCGTTGCCGTCGCGTCGGCCGGAGCCATCGGTGATCTCGAGCTGGATGTGAGCCGCGTCGGTCGCTAATCGGAGCGGCGGGAGATCGTCGAGCAGCTCAACTTCGGCACGGTCGTTGCCGTCGAACAACGGCAAGAGCTCGCTGAACAACGCGAACGCGTTGGCCCCGTCCACTCGGACCGGCAGCGGGGCGCCATGCTCGTCGACGAGCCCGGGCAACAGGTCGGGCCCCAAGCCGAGCGACTCGAACGCAGCCGTCTCGTCGGCAAGGCTCCGGCCCCGACGCGACGGGGCGTCGAATGGGATCAGCGTGGTCTCATCGCCGCGGCGGTAGCGACTCAGCCATCGCAGCTCAGCGGTGTCGATCGAGGGGCGCTGGATGCTCAGCACCAGCGCATCGAAGGTGCTCGCTGGGATCACGACCGAATGATCCGACGATGTGACCATCGCGTGATCGGCAACGGCGGGCGCGAACTCGGTGAGGAACGTGGCGATCTCGGGGGCCGGAATCGTCAGCGGATCTTCGAGGACGCGGACGTGGGATGGGTGGAGGGGCGACGACAGCGGAACCTGTTTGATCCCCGACAACGACGCCAGCCAAAGCCCGTGAACCGGCGAGCCGATCAACCCCATGCCGCCGTGTTGGCCGCCGACCGACTCGCCGCTCACATCGAAACCGACGGTCATCGTCAGATCGCCTGCCGGCGTCGTCACCAGGTCGACGGTGACCATCGCCGGTTCGGTCATGACCTCGATGTTGTCGACGTCGCGTTCGCCGATCAGCGCGACGCCCGCCTTGAGCGCGCTGTCGAGATGGCCCCACACCTCGCGGTCGACCAGCGCCAAGTCGATCGTGTCGAGATTGAACCGGTCGGCTCGACTCGATGTGCTGAGCGCTCGGACAGCACCGCGCTGCTCGAGGCCGAACACCCAGTCCGGGCGCGGGTGTGCGGTGGTGAGCTCACGCCAGGACGCGCCGGTTTTGACCCATTTGCCCTTCGCCCCCAAGCGCATGGGCCGGATCGTGAGCCGAGGGCGCGGCACGGGCCCGTAGCGGTAGGTGGGCGCGGTTCCGACGGCCAATTGCAACGCCAGCGGAGTGATGCTGCTGGGCGCGGCCTCGTGAGCGATGCCTGCCAGCGCTGCCCGCCAGGCGTTCGGTCGGGCGCCCGGCTTCATCGTCCGAGAGTGGCTTGCACGCGCCGTGAGGATCACCGCGACACAGTGTTTGCAGGCGCCGCCGAGCGGGCACGAACAACTGTCCTCCCATTCGAGCCCGAAGGGCGACTCCTCCCAGGTGAGGGCCACGACGTAGCTGCGTCGGCCAGAGCCACGGCATACCGCGCGGATCAATCCGGCGTCGGTGTTGAGCAGACGAACGCGGTCCTCGACGGCGTACGTTCGCCCGCGAGCTATTGCGGGCGGGTCGAACATCTCGGCGAGGAAGTCGGCATCGAGCGCGTCGATGCCGAGGTCGGTGCTCATTGCACGCAAGTCTTGTCGATCTCCAGCGGTGCCGGCGACGGCAGGGATCGTCTCTGTCCGGCCCAGACCATCCGCCCTGATCGCGCTCGCCATCAGGGTCGGCGGCTGGAGTGCACCGATCAGACGCCACTGTCTCGGGCGAGGTGAATCGGCACGCTGCGACCATCGTCATCGAACACCGCCACAAGTAGCAGACGGGCGCCGAGCGCTTCGAGATACTGACGCAGCGTCGACAACCCCGAAGATCGGCTCGCGTTGACCTTCGATCTTGGTGGATCACGTAACGATCGTTCTGTAACGTTGCCTCGGAGTGCAAGACTCCAGGGGAATGGCAGCCGTCGATCCGGTTCAGCGACGCGGCGAGATCGTCGACGCGGCCTACCGGCTCGTAGCCGACGGCGGGATCGAGGCCGCGACGATGCGCCGAATCGCGCTAGCCGCCGGGGCGACCACCGGCCGGGTGACGCACTACTTCAACTCTCGGGTCGACGTGCTGGTCGCCGTGCTGGTTGAGGTCGACCGGCGTCGACAACTGCGCATCGCTGGCCACGCCAACCTCGATCCATCCGCCCGCCTGCGATCAGTGGTTCTCGAACGACTTCCCCTCGACACCGCCAGACTGAACGAACAGCGGGTCTGGCTCGCCCTGTCGAGCACCGGAATTCCCGAGCTGCGAGACGAACTCGCGCGACAGTCACATCATTGGGATGCTCTCATCGGCTCCCTGATCAAGACCGCCGGATCCCAGGGACACGAGGACGACACCACAACATCGATCGTGGCTCTCATCGACGGACTCAGCATCGGGTTGACCCTCGACCCGAGAGCCCGGACCCGACGAACCGCCGAACGGGTCGTTGACGAACTCCTCCGCGGATTGGGATCTCATGACTGACGACGACTCCCCGGGTAGGACACGCCCGGCACTCCCGGAAACGAAACCGTCCCAAGATTCACGTCGTTCCTCGCCTCCCCCCGGCCGAGCCCGACCAGGCTGGTCAATCGACGCGCCTTCGACATTCCAACGAAGCCTTGCTGCTGCCGGAATCGCCGGCGTCAGCGGATTCGTCGCCGCGTGGGCGGTACGCGGTCAACTTGTCACCGGATACTCCCCCATTCACGAGGCCATCAGCCGACTGGCCGCCATCGACACGCCAGGACGTGGCTGGATGACCGCGGGCTTCGTCTCGTTCGGTATCGGAGTCCCCTTATTCGCCCAGGCACTGCGCACCGCACTCCCGGGCCGCGCGTGGATCGCAGCGACGATCACCGGCATCGCCACCCTCGGCGTCGCTTCGGCACCACTCGGCAGATACGACACCGCCCACAACGTGTTCGCAACCATCGGCTACGTCTCACTCGCCGCGACCCCGCTCATCGCTGCCAAAGCTCTCCGCCTATTCGGCGCAACGCGGTTGGC
>JAYTFP010000001.1:0-8887 GCA_043734285.1 Acidimicrobiaceae bacterium | reverse complement strand
CGCTTGTACTTGCCGCAGTAGCACTCCCAGTCCTTCGTCGGACCGAAGATCTTCTCGCAGAAGAGTCCGTCCTTCTCGGGCTTGAGCGTGCGGTAGTTGATGGTCTCCGGCTTCTTGACCTCGCCGTTCGACCACATCCGGATCGAGTCGGCCGTAGCCAGCCCGATCTTGATCTGAGCGAAGTTGTTGACGTCGAGCACCATGATCAGCCCCTCTCAGCCTGGCGGCGGGCGTCTTCTTCGTCGGACCCGCGCTCGGGTCGTGACAGATCGATTCCGAGCTCTTCAGCAGCACGGAAGAAGTCTTCGTCGAGCTCGCGCATCTGGATCTCGTCGCCGCTCTTCGACATGACCTCGACGTTGAGGCAGAGCGCCTGCATCTCCTTGATGAGCACCTTGAAGCTCTCGGGGATGCCCGGCTCGGGAATGTTCTCGCCCTTGACGATCGCCTCGTAGACCTTGACGCGGCCCAGGGTGTCGTCGGACTTGATGGTCAGCAGCTCCTGCAGGCAGTACGCCGCGCCGTAGGCCTCGAGGGCCCACACTTCCATCTCGCCGAAGCGCTGGCCGCCGAACTGCGCCTTACCGCCCAGCGGCTGCTGGGTGATCATCGAGTACGGACCCGTCGAGCGTGCGTGGATCTTGTCGTCGACCAGGTGGGCGAGCTTCAGGATGTACGCGTAGCCGACGGTGACGGGGTTGTCGTAGGCCTCGCCGGTGCGGCCGTTGTAGAGCTGCACCTTGCCGTCGTTGCGGATCATTCGTCCGCCCGTGCCGTACTCGTCGTGCTCGGACTCGGGACGGATGTTCTCGAGGATCTTCTTGATCGTCGGGTGCTTGCCCGCGAGTTCGACCTCGTCCCACTTCGCACCGTCGAACACCGGTGTCGCCACCAGCGTCGCCGGGCGGGTCTTGGGCCGGGTCTTGTTCTCGGTGCCGCGCAGGGGCGCCTCGCCGACCTCGATGCCGTCGTTGTTCCAGCCCCAGCGAGCCGCGTAGCCGAGGTGCGTCTCGAGCACCTGGCCCACGTTCATACGGCTGGGCACGCCGAGCGGGTTCAGCACCACGTCGACGGGCGTGCCGTCGGCGAGGTACGGCATGTCTTCGAGCGGAAGGATCCGCGAGATGACGCCCTTGTTGCCGTGACGACCGGCGAGCTTGTCGCCGACCGAGATCTTGCGCTTCTGGGCGATGTAGACGCGGACGAGCTGGTTCACACCGGGCGCGAGCTCATGGCTCTCCTCACGGCTGAACACCTTGACGTCGATGACCTTGCCGGTCTCGCCGTGCGGCACCTTCAGCGAGGTGTCGCGGACCTCGCGGGCCTTCTCGCCGAAGATCGCGCGGAGCAGTCGCTCTTCCGGCGTGAGCTCGGTCTCGCCCTTCGGGGTGACCTTGCCGACGAGCACGTCGCCCGGGCCAACTTCGGCGCCGACGCGGATGATCCCGCGATCGTCGAGGTCGGCGAGGATCTCCTCGCTGAGGTTCGGGATGTCACGGGTGATCTCTTCGGGGCCGAGCTTCGTGTCACGGGCATCGACCTCGTGCTCCTTGATGTGGATCGACGTGAGCACGTCGTCCTTCACCAGGCGCTCGGAGAGGATGATCGCGTCTTCGAAGTTGTAGCCCTCCCACGGCATGAACGCGATGAGCAGGTTCTTGCCCAACGCCAGCTCACCGTTGTCGGTGGAGGGACCCTCGGCCAGCACGTCGCCCTTGACGACCTTCTGGCCCTCGGCCACGATCGCCCGCTGGTTGATGCAGGTGTCCTGGTTCGATCGCTCGAACTTGTGCAGCTTGTAGCTGACCTTGCCCTGCTTGCGGTATTCGACGGTGATGATGCGACCGTCGACCTCGGTGACGAGGCCGTCGTCGGTCGCGAGGATCATGTCGGCCGCGTCGCGGGCCGCTCGACTCTCGACGCCGGTGCCGATGAACGGCGCCTCGGCGCGAACCAGCGGCACCGCCTGGCGCTGCATGTTCGCGCCCATGAGGGCACGGTTCGCGTCGTCGTGCTCGAGGAACGGGATGAGCGCCGTGGCGATCGAGACGATCTGCTGCGGCGACACGTCCATGAGCTGGACCTCGTCGGGCGACACCGAGCTGATCTCGGTGGTGGCGCCGAGGAAGACGTCGCGCTCGAGCTGGAGCTTGAGATCGGACAGCGAGGCCGCCTGCGGCGAACGACGCACGAGCACGCGGTCACCCTTGAACGTGCCGTCGGGGTTGAGCGGCGTGTTCGCCTGGGCGACGACGTACTCCTCTTCCTCGTCGGCGGGCAGGTAACGGATCTCGTCGGTCACCTTGCCGTTCTTCACGACGCGATACGGCGACTCGATGAAGCCGAACGAGTTGACCTGCGCAAAGCTCGCGAGCGCACCGATCAGGCCGATGTTCGGACCTTCCGGCGTCTCGATCGGGCACATGCGGCCGTAGTGGCTGAAGTGGACGTCACGGACCTCGAAGCCGGCGCGCTCACGGCTGAGACCGCCGGGGCCGAGCGCCGAGAGACGACGACGGTGCGTCAGACCCGACAGCGGGTTGACCTGGTCCATGAACTGGCTGAGCTGGGAAGTTCCGAAGAACTCCTTGATCGCCGCGACCACGGGCCGGATGTTGATGAGCGTCTGCGGCGTGATCGCCTCGACGTCTTGAGTCGTCATGCGCTCGCGCACGACCCGCTCCATGCGGGACAGACCGATGCGGACCTGGTTCTGGATGAGCTCGCCGACCGACCGGATGCGACGGTTCGCGAAGTGGTCCTGGTCGTCGAGGCGGTAGCCCTGCTCGCCCGAGGCGAGGTTCAGCAGATACGTGCAGGCGGCGAGCACCTCGCAGCGGCTGAGCACCGGCTGATCGGCGTCGGGCCGATCGAGCAGGGGCATCTCGACGCCGGTCTTGGAGTCGGTGTAGTTGCCGTTCAGCATCGGGAACAGCTCGGAGATGCGCTCGATCTCGGGGCCGAGCTTGCGGTTCAGCTTGTAACGGCCGACGCGGCTGAGGTCGTAGCGACGGCTCTCGAAGAACGCGTTGCGGAAGTAGGCCTCGGCCGAGTCGCGCGTCGGCGGCTCGCCCGGGCGTGCCCGCTTGTAGATCTCGATGCGGGCCTCATCCTGCGTGACCGCGTTGTCGCGCTCCTTCTCCCACTGACCATCGAGGAAGTTGAAGTGGTTGACGAAGGCCTCGAGGAAGCCCGGTGCGTTCTCCTCGTCGTAGCCGAGGGCGCGCATGAGCACGAACAGCGAGAGGCGACGCTTGCGGGCGACGCGGGTGCCGGCGGTGACGTCCTTGCCCGGCTTCTGCTCGACGTCGAACTCGATCCACTCGCCGCGGTAGGGGTGGATGGTGCCGGTGACGAGCTGGTGCTTGGAGAGGTTACGGAGACGGAACCGCTCGCCCGGCTGGAAGATGACGCCCGGCGAACGCACGAGCTGTGACACCACGACACGCTCGGTGCCGTTGATGATGAACGTGCCCTTCTCGGTCATCATCGGGAAGTCGCCCATGAACACGGTCTGCTCTTTGATCTCGCCCGTGTTCTGGTTGACGAAGCGCGCGCGCACGAAGATCGGCGCGGAGAAGGTCATGTCCTTCTCCTTGCACTCCTCGACGGTGAACTTCGGCGGCGGCCGGAGGTCTTCGTCGTTCGGATCGAACTCGAGCTCGAGCGACAACGTCTCGGTGAAGTCGCGGATCGGGCTGATGTCGCGGAAGGCCTCTGCAAGCCCCTGGAACAGGAACCAGTCGAACGACTTCTTCTGAATGTCGATCAGGTCGGGGAGATCGAGCTTCTCCTCGAGATTACGGAATGAATAACGTTCCCGGATTGCGGAGCGTGAGGACAAGGACTGACTCCTCGTTGAAGCGCGGGCGTGTGAGGTCGTGCATGTCACCGGTGGTTCGCCGCGCCCAAGCAGACATCAAGGTCTGATGAGGCGGAAACGGGGGCTGCACGGCAACCCGTCAGCATAGGTACACAGGGCAACCCAGGTCAACCCGGGCACGATGCCGGGGTGACCAGGCGCATCTCTGTGCAACTGCCTGTGGAGGCACGGTAAGCCCGACCACCGCTCACGTCAAGGGTTTGCGCCCCTCGGCACCCGGCACTCGGCCCCGGACGCGACGAGGGCGAGGGCTTGCGCCCTCGCCCTCGATCGCAACACACGTGCGTTCGGTTACTTGACCTCGACCGTGGCGCCGGCGGCCTCGAGGGCCTCCTTGGCCTTGGCGGCGTCGTCCTTGTTGACACCCTCGAGCACAGCCTTGGGGGCTGCCTCGACGAGATCCTTGGCTTCCTTCAGACCGAGGTTGGTGAGACCGCGGACCTCTTTGATGACCTGGATCTTCTTGTCACCGGCATCGGTGAGGACGACGTCGAAGCTGGTCTGCTCCTCGGCCTCGTCCGCCGCTCCGGGGCCGGCGGGACCGGCGACCATCACCGCTGCAGCCGGAGCTGCTGCGGAGACTTCGAACTTCTCTTCGATCGCCTTCACCAGGTCGTAGGCCTCGACCAGGGTCAGGCCGGAAATGGAGTCGAGCAGTTCTTCGACCTTCGACATGATCACTCGCTTTCTTCGGCTGCCGCAGCAGCGGGTTCGTCTGCTGCGGAGGCGGCAGGGGTTGCTTCATCGGATGCTGCTGACGCAGCGGGGACATCTTCGGCCGCGTCGTCGGTGACGACCTCGGCGCTGGGTTCGTCGTCGTCGACGACCGAGTCATCGGCGGCCTCGGCAACGGCGGCCTCGGCAACGGCGTCATCGACGGCGGGCGCCTCGACGGCCTCGGGCTCGACGACAGCAGCCTCGGGCTCAACGGCCTCGGGCACCTCGGCGACGGGCGGATCGCCGGCGAACACACCGGCGTCGATGCAGGCCTGCAGCACGTAACCGAGGCTGCGGTGCACACCGCTGACCACGCTCGCCACGCCGCGTGCCTGGCTGTTGATCGCACCAGCGAGGCGGGCGAAGATCTCGGACGCCGTGGGCAGCGATGCCAACGATTTCGCCTCATCGGCGGTGAGGATCTTCTCGCCGAGCACGCCGCCCTTGAGCACGAGCAGCGGCTGCGTCTTGGCGAAGTCCTGCACGGCCTTGGCGACCGTGGCGATGTCGCCGGCCGAGCCGTCGGACTTGGCACCGACGAAGGCGAGGGCCGTGGGTCCGGTCAGAGCGCTGTCGAGATCGAGACCGAGCTGCTGCGCAGCGAGACGTACGAGGGTGTTCTTGTACACCTTGTACTCGCCGCCGGCGGGACGCATCGCCGAACGCAACGACGCCATCTCGGCGACGCTGAGGCCGCGGTACTCGGTGAGCAACACGGCGTCGGCGGCCGAGAGCTTCTCGCGGACCTCTTCGACCACACTCGACTTCTCGGGACGTGGGTTCTCCATCGCTGCACCTCCTTCCACTGTGTTGATCCAGATCTGTCGATCTGGACGTTGTTGTCGATTGTGCTGTGGCTCGCGCCGGGGAAAACAGAAACGGGACGTTCGCAATGCCGTGCGAACGCCCCTGGGACCAGCGGTTGTTCACCTCATCGGGCGGGGCCCTCACGGGCGACCCTTTCAGCGATCCGGCCAGAGGCCGTCACGCACCGGATTTCTACGGCGAGCGAGATTCAGTTGTGACCGGGGGCGAGGATAACGCCCGTCAGTCGAGGATGCGATTCGAGTCGATCCGGATACCGGGACCCATGGTCGTCGAGAGCGTGACCTTGCGGATGTACTTGCCCTTGGACGACGAGGGCTTGGCCCTGACGAGTTCGTCGATCACGGCGCCGAGGTTCGCCTTCAACGCCTCGGGCTCGAAGCTCACCTTGCCGATCGGCACGTGCACGTTGCCGTGACGATCGGTGCGGTACTCGACCTTGCCGCCCTTGAACTCACTGACGGCCTTGCCGGTGTCGTTCGTGACGGTGCCCGTCTTGGGGTTCGGCATGAGCCCACGCGGACCGAGCACGCGACCGAGTCGGCCGACGAGCGGCATGAGTTCGGGCGTCGCGATGGTGACGTCGAAGTCGAGCATGCCGCCCTCGATGAGTGCGGCCAGGTCGTCGGCGCCCACGTACTCGGCGCCGGCGGCTTCGGCATCGCGAGCTGCGTCGCCGACGGCGAACACCGCGACGCGCACGTCTTTGCCGGTGCCCGACGGCAGCGCGACGGTGCCGCGCACCATCTGATCGGCCTTGCGCGGGTCGACGCCGAGGCGAACCGCCAGCTCGACGGACTCGTCGAAGTTGCGCTTGACCAGCGCCTTCGCGAGATCGACCGCCTCGGCTCCGGTGTGGAGCTGCTCACGGTCGAACTGCTTGGTCGAATCGAGATACTTCTTGCCCTTCGCCATGACTGGCTCCCTCACTGTTGCGGCCGGGGAGCGAGGTCGTCTCCCATCGGCCGGTTGTCGAATTGTCGTCGAGACGTCGCGGGACGCCCCGGTCGTGTCAGCGGACCGCCACGCCCATCGAGCGTGCGGTGCCGATGATCTGCTCGCGTGCCGCGGCCAGGTCGTCGGTGTTCAGGTCGGGCAGCTTGGTCGTCGCGATCTCGGTGACCTGCGCCTCGGTGATCGAGCCAACGGTGCCGCGTCCGGGGGTCTCCGATCCCTTGTCGAGGCCGGCCGCAGCGCGGATCAGCACCGGCGCCGGCGGCGTCTTGGTGATGAAGCTGAACGTGCGGTCCTCGAAGATCGAGATCTCGACGGGGATGATCGTGCCGCGTTGCGACTCGGTGCGGGCGTTGTACTCCTTGCAGAAATCCATGATGGCGACGCCGTGCGGGCCGAGCGCGGTGCCCACGGGCGGCGCCGGCGTTGCGGCGCCGGCGGCGATCTGGATCTTGACGACGGCGGCGACCTTCTTCTTGGCCATGCTTCAGCTCTCTTCCAAAAACGTTCGTGTCTGCAGCCCGACGGGACGACCCGGGCGCACGAGGCGGTCAATTGTGCCCGAGCCGACGATGGCCGGGCAAAAGGCGGCGACGCCGCCCGGCACTACAGCTTCGCGACCTGGCTGAACTCGAGCTCGACGGGCGTCTCGCGGCCGAAGATGTTCACGAGCACCTTGACCTTGAGCTGCTCGGCGTTGATCTCGACGATCTGGCCCGAGAAATCGGCGAACGGGCCCTCTTTCACGCGGACCGATTCGTGGATCTCGTACTCCATGCGCGGCTTCGAACGCTTCGGAGCCTCTTCGCCCTCTTCCTTCACGGCGAGGAAGTTCTCGACGTCTTTCCGCGGCAACGGCGACGGCTTGTTCGCGGCGCCGACGAATCCGGTGACGCCGGGCGTGTTGCGGATGACGTACCAGGAGTCGTCGTCGAGCTGCGCACGCACGAGGAGGTAGCCCGGGAACAGCTTCTTTTGGACGACGACCTTCTTGCCGTTGCGGATCTCGGTGACGTCTTCGAGCGGGATGACGATCTCGTGGATCCGCTGCTCCATGTTCATCGAGTGGGTACGCGCCTCGAGGTTCTGGCGGACCTTGTTCTCGTACCCCGACTGGGTGTGCAGCACATACCACTTGCCCGGACGGTCGTACGGGCTGATCGCCTTCGGCGCAGGCGTCTCGTCGAGCAGCTCGTCCTCGGAGATCACCTCGGCCGGTTCGGTGGCGACCTCGGCCGGTTCGACCGCGGGCTCGACGGCCTCGACCGCGGGCTCGACGGCCTCGTCGATCGTCAGGTCGGCGGCGGGTTCGGTGGAATCGTCGGTGAGGCTCATGTCTCGCTCAGAGGAAGAGGGTCGCCGCAGCGGCCGAGGCGGAAGATGACTTGGGGAAGAGGAACTGGGTGAGCTGCCCGAAGCCCAGGTCGACGGCAAAGATGAAGGCGCCGAGGACGACGATCGCGATGAACACGATGATCGAGTAGTGGATGGTCTCTTCGCGTGTGGGCCACGAGACCTTCTTGAGCTCGGAGCGGACCTCGCGGAGGAACTCGAGCGGCTTCGTCCGATCTTCTTTCGTGATCGGCGGCGCGGAGCGTCGTTCGCGGTTCGACGTGGGTGCGCCGTCGGGCCCCAGCTGCCCCGCACGCTGCATGGCGCGCTTCTGTTCTCGGTTCATTGCCATTGCGACACCAGGGAGATTCGAGGGATGAGGGACGCTCTCTCGAGCCAAGAGAGCAATGCGCAGGGCAGGAGGGACTCGAACCCCCAACCACCGGTTTTGGAGACCGGTGCTCTACCAATTGAGCCACTGCCCTCAGCGGAAGCTGCCCGGACTCTATCAGTCAGGGTTGTCCGGGTTCTCCACGGTAGCGGGCGGTCAGGTCACCAGACGAACCGGCGCGCGGCGGCTCCGCGCCGTCACGATCAGGGCACCGACCGCGCCCGCCGCGGTCGCCACTGCGAGACCACCGAGGTACGCGAGCTTGCGATCACCGAGGATCGAACGCAGCGCGGTGCGCTCCCCCGCCTCCTCGACGTAGGCGAGGATGTCGCTCACCATCCCAGGTGCCGGCTCGAGCACCTCGACCCGCAGCGCACGCATCGCCCGGAGCAGCTTGCGGTACTGCACGACCTCGGCCTGGCAGCGCAGACACGCCTCGACGTGGCGTCGCTCGGCGCGCGGCAGCACCGCCTGGCCACCGGCGACCTCGGCGAGCCGGCCGGCGACCTCGTCACACCGCACGGGCGTCCACCCGATCGATCTCGGGATACAGCTGTTCACGCAGGCGGTGACGCGCGCGGTGCAGACGGACTTTCGCCGCTGACACGGTGATGCCGAGCTCGGCGGCGATCGCCTCGTGCGGCATGTCGTACACGTCGCGCAGCACGACGACGGCGCGCAACCTCGGCGGGAGTTCGGCGAGCGCCAGGTCGAGGCGGCTGCGCAGGTCGGCGAGATCAGCGTTCGCCTCGACGTCGGCTTCGGCCCGCACGTCCGCGACATCG